>NZ_JAENGN010000010.1:0-184079 GCF_016533505.1 Parapedobacter sp. ISTM3
TGATGTGTGGGCATTTCTGGGCAATGACAGACATGGTGGGGCCGCCAACGTATCCCGCACCGATGCAGCAGATTTTAGAAATCTTCATTCGTAATGAAAAATAAGATGATGAACGCAGTTTTGTGGAGCAAATGTAATTAAAATAATTTTTTGCACTAAAGTTTTGCGTGCATTCATTTCAGGAAATCGCGATATCTTATTGCTACTTCTCCATTATTCTTTAATTTTACCTTGCCAAATAGGATAGTGTGTGATTAAACAAGAAATAATCGACAAAATTATTGATGCTGCCAGGATCGAAGAGGTGGTAGGTGATTTTGTGGATTTAAAAAAACGGGGCACCTCATTGATAGGGTTATGTCCATTTCATAACGAGAAGACCCCGTCTTTCAATGTGTCGGTAAGTAAGGGTATTTACAAATGTTTTGGCTGCGGTGCCGGTGGGGATGCCGTGCGGTTTGTCATGGAGCACGAAAAGTACTCTTACCCCGAAGCGCTTAAATATCTCGCCCAGAAATATCACATTGAGGTAGAGGAGACCGAACGCACACCGGAACAACTTGCGGCTCAAAATAAACGCGAAAGCCTTTTTATCGTAACTAATTGGGCAGGCAAATTTTTCAAAGAAACACTGTGGGACACTGAAGAAGGGCGTACGGTTGGTCTTAATTATTTCAAAGAGCGGGGCTATCGAGAGGACATTATTCAGAAATTCGAGTTGGGTTATTCGCCCGAAGCATGGAGCGCCCTTTATGACAAAGCCAAAGCAGAAGGTTATAACGATGAGTTTCTGGAAGCCACGGGGTTGGTTATCCGTAAGGATGACGGCAGTGTATATGACCGCTTTCGTGGCCGGGTTATGTTTCCTATTCATAACCTTACCGGAAGAATTTTGGGCTTCGGTGGCCGTACACTGAAAACGGACAAGAAAACCCCTAAATACGTTAATTCCCCGGAAAGCGAAGTATATCACAAATCGGACGTATTATACGGTCTATATTTCGCTAAAAAGCCCATTCTGGATGCCGATAATTGCTACTTGGTGGAAGGTTACGCCGATGTGTTGTCCATGCATCAGGCTGGCGTGGAGAATGTGGTCGCCTCGTCAGGTACCTCGCTTACAAGCGGGCAAATTCGGCTGATTGCGCGCTATACAAAGAATGTGACCATCTTATATGATGGTGACGAGGCCGGCATCAAAGCGTCATTGAGGGGTACGGATATGCTTTTGGAAGAAGGGCTTAACGTGAAGGTGCTGCTTTTTCCTGACGGTAACGACCCGGATTCATATGTACAGCGGTTTGGGTCGGCTGCCTTTAAGAAGTATATTGCCGAGCACCAACGGGACTTTATCTTTTATAAGACCCAGGTGCTTTTGCGTGATGCAGGTGGCGACCCTGTAAAGCGAGCGGCTGTCATCCATGACGTGGTAGAGAGTATCGCGTTGATTCCTGATGCGATCAAAGCATCCGTATTTGTGCGCGAATGCAGTGCCCTGCTCGACATTGAAGAGCGGATCCTGATAGCTGAGCTCAATAAAATTCGAGTCGGTCAAGCACGGAAAGCTGACCGGAAGCCCGAATCTTTGCCGACACCGGCAGGTGCCCCCAAGGCTGTGCCAGACGCGGCGAACGGTGCGGCGGAAGAAAGCCTCTCATCGGATATCTTACAAGAGCGCGAAATCGTCCGCATCCTGCTACACTATGGCAATCAACCTGCGACATGGGAAACCGACAGCGACATTCCCATCGCACCACTCCTGCTAAGTGGATTGAGTGACCTTTCTTTTGACGATCCGGCCTGCCTGGCGATCATCAATACGTATAAGGATTATATTGCGCATAATGAGCTTCCAGAGGAGCGGGTATTCGTAGGGCATGCCGATCGGCGTATCGCCGATCTGGCGATTGATCTGCTCGCTACCAAATATAATCTCAGTCCCAACTGGAATGACGAGAAACGCAAGATATATGTTACACATGAGTCTGAGCGGTTAGAAGATTTGGTATACAGTGCGATTTACCGCATTAAAAAGCGGAAAGTAGAACAACAGATTCACCGGATCCGAGAAGAACTGAAGACAGAAACTGATGCAGCCAATATGGAAGTGATGTTGGCAAATTACCAGAAACTGAAGGACGTTTCGAAGCTAATAGCGGACAAATTGGGCACCATAGTTATCAAATAAATGCTGACCCATCTTGAAAAAGGCAAAAACGGAGAAAACCTAGCCATCCAGCTACTGATAAAACGCGGCTATCGAATCCGCTGCCAAAATTGGCGTTATAAAAATCTTGAAGTAGACGTCATCGCTGAGGAAGGTGATGTGCTTGTTTTTATTGAAGTAAAAACCCGTACAAGTGCAGCTTTCGGTATGCCCTATGAGTTTGTCGACCCAGCGAAGCAAGCCAAACTGGTCCGGGCAGCGAATCACTATATAGCCGCAAATAAGTATGGCGGTGAAATCCGATTTGATATAGTCTCCATCCTTTATGCTGAAGAAAATGATAAATACTATACCCGTTTGATAAAAGATGCTTTTTGGCCGGATTAAACGGGTTACAAAATAATAGTTAAGTTTGCAATCATGAACAAACTCATTTACTGCGCTACAGTGCTGATTGCTTTTATTGCATCCTGCAATACGCAGAAACAGGCATCAAAATTTCGGTTTGCTACACCTGAAGCAGGCACCCTTGTCAAAATAGGCGAGTCCATCCCGCTAAAGTTGGTGTTCCCCTCGGAAGTGTCAACCTTTGATTCCGTAGTGTATGCCATGGACGGCGAAGTTCTCGCGCGGAGAACGGACAGTACGCCAGTAACGCTTGATACTGAAAAAGCGGCGTTCGGCAGCCGTACGCTCAGTGCCAAGCTCTATTATGGTGGCGAAGAGCAAGTTGCCTACAGTAATATTATTGTCGTGCCGCCGCCCCCAAAGCGTTACAGCTTCAAAGTCATCAACGAATATCCACATGATCCAAAGGCGTATACACAAGGATTGGAATTTGATGAAAACAATATCTTATATGAAAGCACCGGAAATGAGAGTTCCGGCCAAAATGGCAAATCTTCGTTGCGGAAAGTCGATTATCGCACTGGCGAGGTAATACAGCGGCTTGACTTGGATGATCGGTATTTCGGCGAAGGGCTTACGCTTGTAGGCGACAAAGTTGTTCAGCTTACCTGGCGCGAAAAAGTGGGCTTTGTCTACAATAAGAACACATTTGCCAAGATTGGAGAGTTTGCATACGGGCAGAGTGCCGAAGGCTGGGGCCTGTGTTACGATGGCAATCGTCTTATTAAGTCTGACGGGAGCAGTCGCCTATACTTTCTCAATAAGGATACTTATGCCGAAGAAGGTTTTATCGAGGTGTATAACGATAAAGGGCCGGTGGATAGCATCAATGAACTGGAATACATCGATGGCAAAGTATATGCCAACATCTATACCAAAGACATCATTGTTATCATCGATCCGGAGACTGGTGCCATTGAAGGTGAGATTAATCTCATCGGCATTTATGCCGATAAAAAAGACCATAATAATGAGCTCAACGGAATCGCCTATGATAGGCGGGGCGATAGGCTTTTTATTACCGGAAAGCTATGGAGTAAGCTCTATCATATTGAGCTGGTCGAACGCTAACGACGACTATGCTGAGCGCAATAAAGTACATTTTCAAGTATCGCGAAAAAGCGGTAGACCGGGTTATGCTGTATGTCAGCTTGCTTTGTGCGTTGGCGGTGCTTTTTCACCTGGGGTATAACACGGACGTATTCACAGCCCAGCGATTCACAGTGATTACAGCATGGCTGTTTTATGGACTGTATTTGTTAAGCGTGTTGCGTACCGTATTGTCTATTTGGATTGCCAAACGCGTGATGGTAGCGCATTACGGAGGGCTGGCCTTGCTATTGTATTTTGTAATAGTTGCTTTAGCGCGGCAAACTGACGTCGGTGTGTTGTCGTTTTTGCGGCAGGCTGAATGGTTGCATTTGGGGATTTTCGCTGTCTTTCTGACCGAGCTTTCCAAAAGCAGCCTCTTTTTTGATAATTTTTATTTCAACCCGACTATTTTATTCGTTATTAGCTTCCTTGCCCTTATCCTTATCGGTACACTGCTGTTGATGCTGCCACGTACAACGCCTGGACAGCAGTCGTTGGGTTTTGTTGATGCGCTATTTATGGCCACGAGTGGGGTTTGCATCACGGGGCTATCGGTCATTGATGTCGCTAGTAGGCTTACCGTATTTGGCCAGACCGTATTGCTGATACTGGTCCAACTGGGTGGATTGGGTATCATGACTTTTACCGGTTTTTTCGGCTATTTCTTTTCCGGCGGATTTTCTTTTAAAAACCAATTGATGTATAGCGAAATCCTGGGGCACAATAAGGTGGGGTCGGTCATCAATACGTTGTTTAAGATAGTGTTTATCACCTTATTTTTTGAGGCCATAGGAGCGGTATTGATCTATGCGAGTGTATCGGCAGAGGATTTTGAGTCCGGTGGAAAGCGCTTATTTTTCGCTATATTCCACGCTGTGTCCGCCTTTTGTAATGCCGGGTTTTCCACGGTAAGTGATGGGATGTCTCATCCCCTTCTTCGATTCAATTACAATGTGCAATTGATTATTGCTTTGCTCTTTATTTTGGGCGGGTTTGGATTTTCCATTGTATTGAACACCTATACGTTTATCAAGCGGTGGGTCGTCAATATTTTCAAGCGCATTTTTTACGGCAGGCCATTTGTTTACCGGGCTTGGGTCATCAGTTTTAACTCGCGCTTGATTGCCTGGGTGACCGCCATACTAATCGTTTTCGGAACGTTGAGTACCTTCGTGTTAGAATACGAACACACACTTGCAGAGCATCAGGGGTTTTGGGCTAAGTTGGTTTCTGCTTTTTTTACAGGCACTTCTTCCCGTACTGCAGGGTTCAATATTGCGGATATGGATGCTTTTACGTTTCCTACGATCATGCTTATCATGCTGCTCATGTGGATAGGAGCCTCCCCGGGTTCGACGGGAGGTGGTATCAAAACCACCACCTTTGCTATCGCTTTTCTTAATATCGTCAGTTTGGCGCGGGGCAAAGATGACCTGGAGATCTTCAAACGGAAGATCTCAAACGATACCGTCAATAAGGCATTCGCCATTATCATGTTGTCTTTACTGGCCATGGGGGTGTCTGTTTTCGCACTCACAATTACCGATGGCGACAAAAACCTGTTGGACATCGCATTTGAGTGCTTTTCGGCGTATGCGACCTGCGGGCTTAGTTTAGGCATTACGCCTCATCTTAGTGACGGCGGTAAAGTAATCATTACCCTCACCATGTTTATCGGGCGGGTTGGTATGCTTACGCTATTAGTTGCATTGATTAAAAATACTAGAAACAGAAACTTTGCCTACCCGCAGGAGAAGGTATTGTTTTAAGATGTAGACTGACTATGAAATACATTGTTATGGGCCTCGGAAATTTCGGTAAATCACTGGCCATCCGGCTTACCGAACTGGGGCATGAGGTTATTGGCGTAGACAATCGCATGGCCAAGGTAGAACAACTGAAGGAAAAAATCACACATACGGTATGTATGGACAGTACGGATATTGATGCCGTAAGTGCGTTACCACTGAAAGATGCCCACGCAGTGATTGTAGCTATCGGAGAGGACGAAGGGGCTTCGTTGTTGACAACAGCGTTGCTGAAGCAACTTCCGGTGAAGCGTATTATCGGGCGGATCGTGTCTGACCTCCAGCGGACGGTGCTAGAGGCAATGAACATTGACGAGTATATTATGCCCGAAGAGGAGTCAGCTGCGCGGTTGGCGATGCGTTTGGACAACCTCGATATTGTTGATTCTTTCAAAGTATCCGATCGGTACAGCATTGTGGAGACCAAAGTGCCTGGCAAATACGTGGGAATGACCTTGAAAGAAGCCAACCTGACCAACAAATACAGGGTCATTGTGCTGACCACGATTAAGTCGACGGAGGCGTTGGAGAATGGCAAGGTAAAAATCAACAAAGAGGCAACAGGGATTGCCCAATCAGACACGGTATTGGAGGCCGGCGATATCCTCGTGTTGTTCGGAGAGCTGAAGAATATCAATCGGTTAATTCAAAAAGGCGATTAACTTTCGATATTCTTTATATACAAGGGCATGCCCTGTCTGAATAAAAAGACCATGGCTGGTCTAAATTGCTGCCAGGTATTCATTTAGAGGTACTTCGGTTTGTAGGCCTAGCTTTTTCCTGAGACGGTATCGGTGTATTTCCACCCCGCGGACGGAAATATTTTGAAGCTGCGCAATCTGTTTGGACGAAAAGTTCAGCCGCAGATAGGCACATACTTTTAGGTCGTTGCGTGAGAGCGTTGGATATTTCGCTTTCAATCGATTAAGGAAACCGTCGTTCAACTCATCAAAATGAGTGGCAAACTGATCCCAGTTGGCACTGTTCTTTTCGATATCCTTGAGCAGCGACGTGATCCGTTTTAGATCGCTTTCGTCTTCAGCGCTGAGGTGCAATTTTGCCAATTCAAGCTTGACCTTACTGAGCGCGCCTGTGTTTTCCATCAATTGCATGCTGGTATTGGCAAGTTCCTTCGTTTTCATTAGTACTTCATTTTCCAGCATTTCGTTTTGGAGTTTTACAATTTCCTTTTCATTTTTTTCGATCTCCAATTGGTGGATATAACGCAATTGCGCCAGCTTTTCCTCGTATTTGTTCTGTTGGAGGCGCCAAGCGCGTTGCTGCCATCGGATGAACAGGTATAACCCTATCAATGCAACGATTACGTATATAAGTATGGCCCATTTTGTTTGGTACCAAGGCGGGCGTATTACAAACGTGTACACAACAGGGTCAGATTCGACATTTAAGCTGTTGCGCGCTTTCAGTTTAAAAGTATACGTGCCGCTTGGTAGGTTAGTGTAGTCTTTTTCTGTATTCGTACTCCAAGCCGACCATTTGGTGTCGTAGCCTTCTAACCAATAGCTATAGCTTATTTGGCCCTGTATGCCGTAGTTTGGTGAGCTGTACTCAAAATGAAAGGCATTAAAAGCGGCATGCAACAGGGGGATTTGCAGCCCTTGCTGTGTATAGGATCCGGCACTGTTTTGCGAAGGGTATCCACCAAATATGGTGCTGTCCTTTTTGCCGGAAATATTTACAACCGAGAGCAATACCCTGGGGTGTGGTGTATTTGTCCGGTATTTTTCATAGTTAAGGTGGATAATTCCCGTTTCGGAGCCGATATATATGTTGCTTTTGTCATATGGGTAGATATTTTCGAACCCTGAGGTATTCAACCCTTCTATTTCGGGGAAATAGAAAATGCCACCCGAAATACTGTCTGCCACTGACTTTGCTACGCCGATTTTTTTTCCGCTGCAAAACCACACGTTGCCATCGGCGTCATCCTTTAAGTATTTTATTGGAATTCCGGCGAAAAGAGCAAACGATTGGGAAGGCATAAACCGTCCAGCCGCCCGGTCAAACTCGTACACACCTGCCTCGGTTGCAAATACGATACGGTTCTTGATCCTGAAGACAAAATTTTGATAAGATGAAGGTAGACCATCATCTCGGGTAAAGAGGCGCACAGCGTACGCTGTACTATCGGACGATAAAGTTAACCGATAAATGCCACGGTATGGGTGTGACGCCCAGATAGTGCCATCTTCATCGCGCTCCAAAAAGCGATATGAGTCGGCCTGACCCGCGAGCGTACCAGCACGTTTGAATCTGCCGTTTGAATAGCGTAGCATATCTACACCATAATATGTGCCTACCAGCATATCCTGTATTGGGTACCCAGATGAAAGCGGTAAAAACATCCAAGATCCCGTACCCGTCGCGACAGGCTTGGCAAGCTCATCGTTTATTAAGAAAATACCGTTGTTATGGGCAAGAATCAACTGCCCGTTTACTTCCTCAAGGCGCCATGCTTCCCCTCTGTCGCTACCATTTACTAAAGAAAATTTACCCTGGCAAAGGCTATGGTCAGCTATTCCTCCGGCCAACTGGGCTACGTATACGCCATTGGAAGAGGAAACATAAAGCTTGTTCCCCAAAATTCTGGTGGAGAAACCTGTCACGTCGTTTTCTGTGTTTGGTCGGAAAAATTTCACTGCACTGTTATAGCCGATCACGGCAATCGTATTATCGACACCTGCCCAGATATTCTGGTCACGATCAACAAATACGCGGGTGACATTAGTGTTCCGCAGTCCTTCCGCAGCAGCGATACGTTGAATCACGCAGCCATCCAGCGTACGTATCACGCAGCCATCTGTAGAAGTGGCCATTACGTATGCATTGTTGCTTAATTTTGCGAACGATGGGGTATATAGGTCTTGCCAAGGGCCGGTGTTTAGGCGCTGGAGTGTATTGTTATGCAAAAGATAGTTCTTGTTGGTAATTGTTGCCACGAAGACACTGTCTGTGCCAATGGGGAGGACCGAGGCGACGATGGCCTCCTCCATGATGTTTGCATTGTTGAGAGGCACCCATTGCTTATTCCTGAACTCCAGTAGGCCGCGGTTTTTATCCTGTGCAAATAGCCGCCCGGCTGCTTCACCTAGAAATAACCATTCTGAGACAGGAGTATGTACCGTGATGCCGCCATTGGTCCATTCAAAAATGCGATCGGTAGCCCGGAAAAAAACCGACCGCCCGGTTGCTGCTGTATTCCATATATCTGCAAATTTCTGGTAGGCTTGCGGCACGCGGCCACTTAATGAGGTATAACTCAGTTTTGTATGGACGCCTCCTTCAAAATAGCCAAATTCGCCCTGTCCCCCAACATATATTCGATCGTTTTCATCGATAAAAATTGAACGTAGTATGGTACTATTGGGAAGCGGATACGGGTTCCAATAGCGGCCATTAAAGGTTATTAACCCTTCATTATTGGCAAAGTACATGATGCCTCTGCTGTCCTGTTTGATGTCCCAAGTGCGACTTCCTCCTTGAAACACGGATTTGTTATAGTTAAAGACCGGGGGAATGCCTAGGCTGTTCTGGCCGAATACAACATAAGGCAGGACAGCGAATAAAACAGCAAGCAATCGACAGACCTTCATCAGAGATTTTTAAACACCGTTTGTTGTCACAGCGAAGTGCCCAAATATAGCGAAATTCGTCGATTTCGGGCTATTGATGTAGAAATGATGTAGTGCGATGTTTCGGGTTTTTCATGCGGTAACGTTACTTTTGGCCCCACTAGTTGTAAACAACAAATTCCAATTAATTCATTATGCAATGAGACCTGCGTGAGCTGCCAAGGGAATACGAATAAATAGCGCATGCAAGTTTCATAGCCTTAAAAAAATCATGTTAAATGAAAAAGTGTGTATTAATACTTGCCATGATTACACTTTTGTCCTGCGTACACGGATACGTACGGGCACAAAGTAGGACAGTAACTGGAAGTGTTACTGATGAAGCAGGAAATCCCGTGATTGCTTCAATAACGGTAAAGGGTGTTCCAGGCATCGGCACCACAAGTACGGAGACGGGATCGTTCAGCTTGTCTGTTCCCCAGACGGCTGATTCGTTGATTGTTTCTGCCGTTGGCTACGCGCGACAGACCTTAGTAATCTCCGGCACAGTGATGGACATTCGGTTGGCTCCAGATGGTGGGTTCAATTTGGATGAGGTGGTTGTAGTTGGCTATGGTACGCAACGCAAGGGCGACCTTACGGCACCGGTTGCTTCGGTCAATATGGAGAATGCGACGAGGCGTACTGTCTCCACGCCGATGGATGCTTTGCAGGGAGCAGTGACTGGGGTACAGGTGGTGAGCTCGGGCGCACCGGGTTCTACGCCGACAGTACGTGTCCGGGGCGTTGGTTCTCTCAACAATGAAAATCCGTTATACGTAGTAGACGGGATGTTTATGGATAATATTGATTTCCTTAACCCGAATGACATCGCTGATATGTCGGTCTTGAAAGACGCTTCGGGTGCGGCCATTTACGGTGTACGGGCGGCAAACGGTGTGATCATCGTCACCACAAAACGAGGCAGCCTCAATATGAAGCCACGCGTCACCTACAACGGTTATGTAGGTGTTCAGACCCCAAATAATGTGTTGAAGATGGCCGATGGAGCGCAATTTGCAGCTTATTCGCTAGCGAAGGGCGATCGGTATGTTGTCGATAACTCGGTAGAAAAATTTGGCGGACAGGATACCAGACCAGCGATGGATACCGATTGGTATAACGAGTTACTGCGGTCTCAGGCGCTAATTACCAACCACAACGTGGATGTACAGGGGGGCAGCGATAAGATCTCCTATACTTTTGGGGTAAACTATTTGGATCAAGATGGCATTATGGATGCAGAAAACTATCACCGCAAGTACAACATTCGCATGCAAGCTGAAGCGCGGGTAGCTCCGTGGTTGAAAATCGGGTTTACCGGTCATCTGAATAATTTTAACCAGTTTTCGCCGAATAACGCAGCTTTCCGTCAGGCGTATTTCGCTTCGCCACTGTATCCGGTTTACGATCCAAGCCTTGAATTGGCAAACCCTGTCAAGTTTGGTACCAGTGCTTCCATTGGTATACCGACAGGCTTCTGGTTTAATAACCCGATTGCTACGGCGTATTACAATCATAATGAAAACAAAGGATTCCAGATATTGCCAAGTGCTTACGTAGAGGCAGAATTTTGGCGAAAGAAGCTAACCTTCCGGTCGCAGCTCAGCCAGCGCTATCAGTCTACACATGCGATAGCCTATACGCCGGTATACTACATTGACAATGACCAGCGGAGTGATCGCTCATATTTGCGCTCGGCTCAAGAACGGAACACCAACTATATCCTTGACAACCTTCTGACCTATCGGGATGAAGCAGGTGCACACCATTGGACCATGTTGCTGGGGCAGTCCGTACGCGAAGAGCGCTGGCGGGAAACCTGGGTATCTGCTAACGATGTGCCGCAGTCGCCGGAATTCTGGTATGTCGGCCAGGGCGCCCAAGGTATTGGTTCGGCTACCGGCTATGGCGAGGGTGGCTTCCGCAATGCGGGGGTTTCGTTCTTTACGCGGGGTACATATGATTATGACAATAAATACTTGCTTACGGCCACATTCCGGGCGGATGGCAGCTCGAAATACCAAACCAAATGGGGTTATTTTCCATCGGTAGGTTTAGGGTGGGTGCTCAGTCGTGAAGGCTTTATGGAAAACCAATCGTTGTTTGACCTCTTGAAGATCCGCGGCAGCTGGGGGCTTCTGGGCAATGACGGCATCCAGCCCAACGCGGGGTATGCCATTATCAATTCAGGTAACAATAATTCTGCGATATTCGGCAGTGTGGGCACAAGCTACGGAAGCCGCGTCCCAGGATATCGAGTGAGCCGGTTTTTTACTCAGGTACGCTGGGAGGTGGTCGAAGAATGGGACGGCGGTGTCGATTTTGCACTACTTGGCAATCGGTTGAATGGCACAGTAGACTATTACTATCGTCGTACCAAGGACCTGGCTTTTAGTCGTCCGATACCATTCCTGTGGGACCGTGTATACGGCAACTGGGGCAGCGTGGCCAACAGCGGATGGGAGATCGGATTAGACTGGAAAGACCAAGCTGGCGAGCTTGGATATACCATCGGGATTAATGCAACTACACTGAAAAACAGGGTCGTTGACTTAGGTGGACTAGACAACATCATGAACGGGTTCCCAGAGTGGACTGCCGAATTCCCGGCACGTATCGAAGAAAATCAACCAATCAACTACTATTATGGGTACGAAGTGGTTGGCGTATATCAAAACCAGGCCGAGATCGACGCAGATCCAATAGCGCGTCAATACAACGCAGCAAACCCTGGGTCGCCTATACAGCCGGGTTACCTGAAATACAAAGATCAAAATGGCAATGGCGAACTGGATGAGGAGGACCGCATAAACCTGGGCAATTATTTACCTAAGTTGACGTATGGTCTCAATATTGGCCTGACGTATAAACGATTTGATTTCAATTTGGCCTTACAAGGCGTGGCTGGCAATAAAATACACAACCTCAATCGGGCAATGCGGCGTAAATATCCGCAGATGAATGCAGACGAAGCCTTTATCACCGGTCTTTGGACAGGCGAAGGCTCTACAAACAAATACCCTTCGGCACAAGGAAGTGTAGCCTCTTGGAACCTGCAGGCGAGCTCGTTCTTCGTAGAAAGTGGTGCCTACCTGCGGGTGCAGAATATCCAGGCGGGATACAGCTTCAATATCCGAGAGTCTATACCTGTGCGCGTCTTTGCAACGGCAGACAGGCCGTTTATTTTTACCGGCTACAACGGGTTTACCCCAGAAGTATCCGGAATGGGATACGATGCAAATGTGTATCCGGTGTCGGCCACCTATAGTTTAGGCCTGAATGTTACTTTTTAATTTAAACGGACATTAATAAGATAGTTATGAATCATTATAAATATATTGCAATCAGTGGATGTATCGCTGTGGCATCCCTGCTGAGTGGGTGCGAAAAGTTCTTGGATAAGCCCCTGGAAAACCAACAGCGGTCTGAAGAAATTGATTATACCAATCTTTCGTTGATGTATGCGCCGGTATCGGGTGTTTATCGGGCCGCGTCGGATGACAACCTCGTACATTGGATAGACCTTTCAATCCGTTGTGTTCGGGAAGATGACTACGAGCAAGGTGCGCCAAACCCCAACGATAACCCCGAACTGATGAGCATCAAGAATTTCCAGCGCGATGTGACGATACAGTCGTATTGGGGGCTCAACCAGTCGTGGATCAGCTACTACAGCTTAGCCATTGCGGCCAACAATGCGCTGATGGAATTGGACCGTTTTGCCGAGACTATCCCTACAGGCAATACCGCTGATGCTGCACTTAACAGACAGTATCAGGCAGAAGTCAGGTTCGTAAGGGCTTATGCACACTTAATGGCCACACGTCTGTTTGGCGATGTACCCATCTTGTCAGATAGCGGCGACATTGCTCGGCTTACCACCATCGAAAAGAGCACTGCCGCGGAGGTCCGGCAGTTTATCATCGCAGAGATGGATGCGTGTGTTACTGATTTGGAAGATGCCAGACCGAATGAATCCAGACATGTAGGAGCTGTCACCCGGTACTCGGCCTTGTTGCTGAAAGCCAAAGCTGCCGCTGATCTGGCAGGCAACGATAACGCAAGTCCCTATTGGGATACTGTACTGGAGGCAACCAATGAGATCATCACTAGCAATAAATTCTCGCTTTACCCAGATTTCTACCAGCTCTTTAAACTTCCCGGCAAGCTTTCAAACGAGTCGCTTTTTGAGTTGCAATATTCCGATTTTGGTCTCCCCGCGGGCGATATTGTGCGTCCTGGAGTAGATTGGGGTACCTTCTTCCGTTGGCAGGGACCCGCGGGCGATCAGCGCGGAAGCCCTATTTCGGGGGCAGGATGGGTTCCCCCGTCGCAGGATATTATTGATTTCCTGACAAATCGCGGTGACGACACCCGGCTTCGAACCACCATTCTGTACTGCGGTGTGGATGGCAATCCGGCTACATTTGTCGAAACACCCAGTGGCGATCGTGTATATGGCAATGACTTTGGCACAAAGTATTTCAATGGCAAAACCTACCTGCCAACATCACAGATGACCGAAGGCCGTTTCGAGTACGGGGCTAATAACAATGTGCGCATCCTGCGCTATGCCGATGTCCTATTGCTGAATGCCGAAGCTAAGGTACGCAAGGGACAGAGCGGCGATGAGCCCTTCCGGCTGGTGCG
This sequence comes from Parapedobacter sp. ISTM3, assembly GCF_016533505.1. Classification (NCBI taxonomy): domain Bacteria; kingdom Pseudomonadati; phylum Bacteroidota; class Sphingobacteriia; order Sphingobacteriales; family Sphingobacteriaceae; genus Parapedobacter; species Parapedobacter sp. ISTM3. The sequence continues at coordinate 13,761 of NZ_JAENGN010000010.1, forward strand.
CCAACGCGTGAATATGGCGCCTATTACTGGTGTGACGCTGGAGCAGATTCTTGACGAGCGCAGGGCTGAGTTTGCCTGTGAGTGGTGGGGTGAGCGTTTCAATGATCTTGTGCGCACGGGCAGAGCGCAGCAAGTGTTTGGGTCGAATTTCATTCCTGGGCAAAGTGAGTACGTACCTATACCGCAGACGCAGATAGATGCCAATTCGAATTTCAGGTAGACGATTTTTGTAGTTAAAAAAATGATTGTTATGAGTTTTTCTAAGTTAGCGATGTTGACGATTGCCGCGCTGCTTTCGCTGGCGCTCAGCGTTTCCGCGCAGTCCGGCAAGCCGATAAAAACCGAAATTGTTGAGCAAGAAGGAGGGTATACCTTGCTGCGCGACGGCAAACCTTATTTTATAAAGGGGGCAGGTGGCACCAGCTATTTGGATCGGTTGAAAGCCTACGGTGGAAATTCCATCCGCACGTGGAGCACGAGCGACGGACAGCAAGTGCTGGATGAGGCGCAGCGGTTAGGGCTTACGGTGACCATGGGGCTTAGTATGGGCAACGAGCGCCATGGCTTTGATTATGACGATGCGAAGGCCGTTGCCGAACAATTGCAACGTATTCGTGCAGAGGTGCTTAAATATAAAGACCACCCGGCGCTGCTTGCCTGGGGGATAGGTAATGAGCTGAACCTGCACTATACGAACCCAAAGGTGTGGGATGCCGTCAATGCCGTGGCTGAGCTGATCCATGAAATCGATCCTAACCACCTTGTTACTACGATGCTTGCGGGAATCAACCAAAAGGAAATCGACTATATCAAAACCAAGTGCCCGGCACTCGACCTGATTGCGGTACAGGTATACGGCGGCCTCGCATCGGTACCCGAACAGATCAGAGCTACAGGCTGGGATAAGGCGTACATTGTTACCGAGTGGGGGCCTACCGGCCATTGGGAGGGGCCCCAAACGCCATGGGGTGCTTCGGTAGAAGAGACAAGCAGTCAGAAAGCGGCCGTCTATAAAAGCCGATATGAAGCCTCCATCGCAAAAGACACGCATTGCTTGGGCTCGTATGTGTTCTTGTGGGGGCAAAAACAGGAACGCACCCCTACGTGGTACGGCCTATTTACCGAAGCGGGAGAGGAAAGTGAGGTCGTCGATGTGATGCAATATTTGTGGACGGGTCAATGGCCCAAAAATCGGGCTCCACACCTGGATTCGGTGGTATTGGATGGTAAGCAGACCTTGGACTTCATTTACCTAAAACCAGGGCAATCATACACGGCGGTCGTATATGCATCCGATCCGGACAATGACAAGCTTACGACGCGTTGGGAGCTGTTGCCTGAAAGCACGGACCTCAAGGAGGGCGGCGATCGTGAGCGCAGACCGGAGGCTATTCCCGGGCTGGTCAGCAGTATGGCGGTAGACCAAGCCACGTTGACAGCACCTTCCAAAGCAGGTGCCTATCGGCTATTCTTGTATGTCTCGGATGGCAATAATAACGTGGCCACAGCAAATATTCCCTTCTTTGTGAGGCGATGAGCATGATATCACGGAGATACCAATCAATCCTTGCCTATGTAGGTGGGACAAGGATTGATTCTTCGTCCTGCTTTTCGGCGCGAGAAAATACAGCCTAAATCTCAAGCCGATTTTGCTATCGCATTTTTGACAGACGCTGCCAGCGACGTGGTTGGATGGCCTATCAATCGCGAAAGCGTGTGGCTGTCATCGAATAAGTCGCCCTTGGCAGCACTCGCATCCCATCCAGCAATGGCTTGGGCAAAATGCTCAGGTACACCCAGTGATTTCAGGACTTCAGCATACTCCTTTTCCGGAAGGTCGTTGTAGGAGATATTTTTCTCAGTCTGCCGGGATACTTCAGCTGCGAGTTCCGCCAGTGTGTAGGCCTCGTCGCCCGCCAATTCGTATACCTTTCCTTGATGGTCTTCGCTGGTCAGCACTACAGCGGCCGCCTCGGCATAATCGGCACGGGCAGCAGAAGCAATTTTGCCTGTACCTGCACTGCCGGTGACCGCCCCTGTGGTCATTGCTGTGGCGATCGACCCCAAATAGTTTTCGGTATACCACCCATTGCGCAAAATCGTATACGGGATGCCGGACCCCTTCAGTGTTTCTTCCGTCGCCAAGTGCTCAGCAGCTAGGCTCAAGGTGGACGTATCAGCATGTAGTAAGCTCGTGTAAATCACCCATTTCACACCAGCTTGTTGTGCCGCTCGGATGACATGTTCGTGCTGTGTTTTACGTTGTCCAACCTCATTAGAAGAGATCAATAGTAGGTGCTCGATCCCTCGCAAGGGTTCAGCAAGCGATGCCGGTTTGCTGTAGTCAAAAGCGAGGACCTCGATGCCCAAGTCAACGGCCTTTTCAGGACTACGTACCAATGCTACAAGATTGTCGGCAGCTATCCTTGCTTTCAACTTTTCTACGACCAGACGACCCAGTTGTCCTGTCGCTCCTGTTATTCCTATTTTTGCCATTTTTATTCAGTTGCATTATATTATTCAAACAATCAGCGGAACTGCTTGACAAACTTCTCCAATGTGATACTTTGAAGGTAAGCCAGCATCAATTCGTCGGTTTTTGCAAATAGGCCATCTAGTGCCTTGTTGATTTGTTTTCCTATCGGGCATTGCGGGTTTGTGTTGAGGTTTTTCTTGCCCAGTACCTCTGTATTCTTTACAAGCAGATAGATATCAGCAAGCGAGATTTCGGTGCTGGACTTTTGCAGTCTGGAGCCTCCTTCCTTGCCTTTGCGGGTAATTACCAACCCACGTTGTTGCAGCGTTCCCAGCTCTTTCCTTACCATCACCGGATTAATATTGATGCTGTTCGCAATCCAGTCGGAACTCAGCCATTCGCCGTCATTATCGGCTAATATCGCCAAAACATGTACCACTGTCGCAAATCGGGTGTTGTTCATATGATTCAAAGGTAAGTAAGTATTTTTAATTGTAATAATTGTTGTTACAGTTATTGTTTATTTGTTCAGATCGTTTTTGAGCATGCGCATGGAAAGCCAAATGGGACGATTCTCAGGCAACTAACGCCGCCATCAAGAAAAACACTAACTTTATAACCGAAATATGAGCGATCCGCAACAGCTTGTTTGAGAAATAAAGCGAGGGAATGCCGCCAAAGAATGGGAACCATCTATTGTTTAAGCCAATGGAATTTCAATCACGAGACAGGGTTCAACCGCCCTTTGAGGAGATGTATCGTATCGCAAAGCAGTATGCCCGCCGGCAAGCTGAGGCCGACGATTTAGTACAGGATTTACTTCTCGAAGCAGTCAGAACGGGAAAAGATTTTACAGACGCCCGTTTCATGGCATGGGGACGGGGCTTTCTTCGCAATCGCGCAGCGTTCATTGCCCGTACGGAAGGCCGTCGCCGCAAAAGGGAAGCGGTGTATCATAATACCGAGGTGGATGTCGAGTATTCCCGGCTGCAGCTTCCTGATACCCTTATTGTTGGCCTTCGTCCATCGCTCCGTATACTCGCCCGCTTGATCAACTGCGGCTTAGATCGAAAGGAGATGCTATACATCCTGAACCTAACCGATACGGCGCTGCGCCAACGCCTGGTGGCATTACGCCGGGAGTGGAAAGCCTACTGTGATAGGACGGGAGAGCAACATCCTGAGCCTCAAGATAAGCCCGATCATCTATTATCCAGCGGATTGATACGGAGGTCGCTTATCCAGGCATTCAGGCACAATACGAATCGGACACAACACCTGTCGGGCAGGATTATTGGTAGCCACGATCCAGATGGACATTTATTTGCAATTCGTACTTTTCTTGCTCACAAAAAGCACGCCGGTGGCAACACTAGTAAAGACAAAGGGAAATAACCCTGCGCGAAATGTTAAACGTAAAAACAAGGACTAATATGGATTTAAAATTGAAAAAAGGTATTGCCATAATTTTTAACGTAAGCGATATCGACCGTACAGAACACTTTTACCGAAACGTTTTGGGAATTGAAACAGTGCGCCAATCTGGCGGGGATGAGGCCGATTGGTTGATTGCAAAGTGGGAAGATCATGTTGAATTGCTGTTTTTTCAAGGAACAGAAAAGGCCGGCCGGTCACCTGTCGTGGTATTCGAGCTCGAGGACGGGTATATGGAATCTGTATTGGAAAAGCTGGCGAATGAAGGTGTTGAGATAGTCACCCCCGTTACAGAAGCTCCCGGTGGCTGGAGTGCCGAAATTGCCGATCCAGACGGCCATCCATTGGCGTTTTTTCAATCGGGCGAATTACCACTTCGGTAAACTCGAAAAGGCATTGGATGCCGCAAAGCAATTGTGCATTTGCGGCATCCTACTTAATCTTTAAACCAATATTATACGCTCGCGGTATCATACCTTACCCGAAAAAGACCTTTTCAACCGCGCTAAGCCGGGTCGCTTAATATCGCCATTACCAGTGTTGCGATATTCCGTGTTAGCTGAGTAGGTGGGTGGCAGTCACCATCGTAGAAACGAATCACTCCGACTTTATCCCAAGATATGCTGCATGTGGGTATCAGGCAAATTGCTCAACAGGGCCGTGCGACCGAAAGGTGATAAGGACAGTAAATTTTATTGGATAGGAGTTCGTGAATACGAGGCAATTTATCTAAGTTTGGCACTTTGTTATTACAACCATTGCGATAAATGAAGACCTGGTTCAACAACAATTCGACTCACTTGGCGGTGATTGGCGTTTTCATCGCCATCTGTTTTCTGTATTTTACTCCTGCCTGGCAAGGGAAAGTACTGTATCAGCAAGATGTGTTGCTCGCTCAGGCGGGGCAGAAGGAGATAGTAGATATCAAGGCCCGTGATGGCGATATGCCGCTCTGGACCAATTCCATGTTTGGCGGAATGCCGTCGTATCAAGTGCTGATGGAATTGCCCAATAACCTGACCACGTATTTGCTGCGGGGGTTTAAAGCAGTATTTCCACATCCCATCGACGTTGTGTTGTTATATTTGTTGGGGGCTTATCTATTGTTCACTGTTTTGAAGGTAAGGCCGTGGTTGGCCGCCGTGGGCGCTATTGCATTTGCGTTTTCGTCCTACAATTTTATTTATATCGAAGCAGGGCATGCCAATAAGACTTACGCTGTAGCCTTCATGGCACCGATATTGGCGGGCATATTGCTGGCGTTTCGAGGCAGATACCTATGGGGTGCTGTATTACTGGCATTAGCCATGGCGCTTGAAATTCGGGTAAATCACATTCAGGTGACGTACTATTTATTTCTGGCCGTGTTGATATTGGTGGGCATCGAGCTATACCATGCAGTCAAAGAAAAACGATTGTTAGGCTTCGGCAGGGCTATCGTATACCAAGCAGTGGCTGTACTCGTGGCTTTGGCGGTAAATGCTTCCTTATTGTGGCCGACCTATGAGTACAGTAAAGAAACGTTGCGAGGAAGGGCTAATTTAAAAACCGAAAATGCGCAACGGGCAGATAATGGCGTAAGCCGCGAATACGCTTACCAATGGAGCCAGGGGGTGGGAGAAAGCCTGACATTTTTAATACCTAATGCCTATGGCGGGGGAACTTCAACCCAACTGGATGCGAGTTCTAACGTGGCTAAGGTATTAATGAATCACGCATATTCACCCGAAGCCGCGGCTAACTTTCCGACTTATTGGGGAGAAAAAGATTTTACTTCGGGACCGTGGTATTTTGGTGCCGGAGTAGTCTTTTTATTTATATTGGGATTATTTGTTGTAAAAGGTAAGCTTAAGTGGTGGCTACTCGCGACGACAGCCTTGGTGCTGCTACTGTCGTTTGGACGGCATTTTCCATTGGTTTCAGATTTGTTCTTCAATTATTTTCCAATGTACAATAAGTTTAGGGCCGTTGAATCGGTGTTGATTATAGCAACACTGTCGGTTCCTATTCTGGCGGTTTTGACCGTGAGCGAAATCGCCACGCAAGGTGACAAGATCAAAAAATTGGATAAAAAGCTGCTATATGTCTTGTATGGTGTAGGAGGCGCCGTGCTGCTTATTGCGCTGTTGCCCGATGTATTCCTGAGCTTCAAGAGCTCCAACCACCAAGCGATGATTCAGCAATATGCGCAACAGCTACGGGACAATACCTTAGCCAACGAACTGGTGTCTGCATTGGTGAAAGACCGCGCCGCCTTGGCAAGGGCCGACGCGTTCCGGTCGCTGTTATTCATCGTTATTACATTCGGGCTGGTATGGTTACTCGTCAAAAACAAGCTAAAAGTGCAATCAGTCGTTATGCTGTTAGGTCTTGTTACGTTGATAGATCTATGGAGTGTAGACAAGCGGTACTTGAATGCAGATCGGTTTGTAGACAAATTGCAGCTAAATCGCCAATTTATACAGGAGCGTGAGGTAGATCGGCTTATTTTGATGGATAGGGATCCCAATTACCGTGTGTTTGACTTGACGACGAATCCTTTTGCGGATTCCCGTACGTCTTATTTTCACAAATCCATCGGTGGCTATCATGCCGCTAAGCTTATGCGTTATCAGGAAGTTATTGAACGGCAGTTTTCTGGTGCCATCAACGAAGATGTACTCGATATGCTCAACACCCGATACATCATCACGCGGGACAATAACCAGAACAGTGAACGCATCCAACGGCGCAATACAGCGGCTGGCAATGCATGGTTCGTAGAGAAAGTCACCTTAGTGAAAGACAATGAAGAAGAAATGCAAGCTATCAATGGGTTTGATCCGCGCAAAGAGGCTTTTATCCATGAAGAATTCAAACCATGGTTGGACGAAAAACGGTTGCGAACTCCAGTGAACGCCACCATTGAACTAACTTCTTATCGACCTGATCGGCTGGTATATGAATACTCTACGCCCAATGATGCATTGGCGGTATTTTCCGAAATATGGTATGACAAAGGTTGGAAGGCGTTTGTAGATGGCGAAGAGCTGCCGATTCTAAGGGCAAACTACCTTTTGCGTGCTTTGCAACTGCCAGGAGGAAACCATAAAGTCGAGTTTAAATTTGAACCGCAATCCTACCATCTGGGAGAAACGATTTCGTTGGTTGGCTCCATCGTCTTATTGTTCGGTATCGGTTTGGCCATTTGGCTGGAGGTAAGAAAAGGAACCGCACCGGTCAAAAAAGCTTAAGCTGGGGGTCAGTGACGCGGAAGGTTCGGCGATGATGAGGTGTAAACCCATGCTGTAGGATGGCGTTTCTATGCTGGATGGTTGGATAACCTTTGTTTTGGCACCAGCCGTATTCCGGAAACTCGGTAGCGAGGCTTTCCATGTATTCGTCGCGATAGGTTTTAGCAAGTATGGATGCTGCAGCAATCGATAAATACTTACCGTCGCCTTTTATAATACAACAATACGGGACCTGCTGATAAGGGATAAACCGGTTACCATCGACAATGATATATTCGGCTTTTAACGCCAAGGTGTCGAGCGCCCGATGCATTGCCAAATAGGAAGCGTTATGGATATTGATCCGATCGATCTCCTCAGCCGCCACGCTTGCCACTGCAAAAGCCAGGGCGTTCGATTCGATGATATGGCGCAGTTCTTGGCGTTGGGCAGCAGAAAGTTGTTTAGAATCCGTGAGTACCTCGTGTCTGAAGTCTTTTGAAAAGATGACAGCGGCGGCAAAGACAGGGCCGGCTAAACACCCCCTACCTGCTTCATCGCAGCCCGCTTCGAGAAGTATATCCTGATACCTAGGTAGTAGCATTATTCCAAACAGTTTCGTTAAACCGGTAGCAAACTTAGATAAGTTGACTTTTTTTCACAAGTGTTTATTTTCAGCAGCGTTTATGAAATCGCTGTGCTAAGCTTTTACACGTATTGGTTTTTCTTTCCTGCGAAGCAGGTGCATACGTTTGATTCGATGCGTTTTGTTGGAAAGCGGTTTGCTTTATTAGCGGAAGAGCAAGGGAAGATAGCCATTTTTTCAAGATTAAATCGGTTTAATACTTCGGTTGTAATAATTCTTATACAATTAAACTTATCACGTATGATGGTGTCAAAATCACACATTACAGTACAAATGACTAAGAATACTTGTACGTTATTGCTGTTTGTTTTTGTTGCAGTGAATCCAATATTCGCGCAGCGCAACAAAGGTAATGTCCAACAATCGCTGGATTGGGCGGCCTCCATTGTCATTGACGGCAAGCTTGACGAATGGGGAGACACACTAACCTATGAACACACCACGCAGAAATTTCGTTATCACATCAAGAACGATACGGAAAACCTGTACATCGCGATGCGGGTACTTGATAAGGATCGGCAGATGCAAATTTTTGCACAGGGGCTCGCCTGTATGGTTAACATTAAGGGCAAAAAAAGGGAGGGGCCTACGGTATATTTCCCCGTTGCGGACCGCTTGGCATTCCGTTCGATTATGTCTGCAGACAACGACAATCGTCCCGATGACATGCGAAAAGGGGCCCTTGAAGCTATACGGGCGATTTACGTAATGCGGTTTGAAGACATACTCGACGGCCAAATTTCCCTCGAAAATACATACGGAGTACAAGCACAAGCCACATTGGATACGGCCGATGCGCTGTGTGTTGAAATGGCAATTCCATTGAATCGCTTGGGCGTGTCTGTCGGCGACACCGGAGAGTTGGCTTTCAACATCAAAATCAACGGCGTGATGATACCCGGCAGTGGTAGCTCAGCCAGTACGATGAGACGCGGTTATGGGTATCCATATGGCTACGGATATCCCTACGGATATGGACAGCCGACACCGTCAAAACCAAGAGAAGAACCCGGCGTGTGGGTGGTGGCACCTTTGGCTAAAGAATAATTTTTTATTTATTAATAATGACAATTAGCAATCAATCAGGTATTAGACAAACATTTACAGTAAGTCTTTTGAGCGTTTTATTGACCTCGCTCAGCGTTCTGGGATTTTCCCAAACCAACAAACGGGTGCAAGGCACGTTAAGCAATCAGCGAGGTGAACCCGTTGTAGGCGCCTCCATTAAACTCGTCTCGCCCCTCGACTCTGTGCACACAAGCTCCGGTGCAGGAGGTCTTTTTACGTTCACCAATATAAAAGGCGATCGTTTTGTCCTTACGGTAACCAGTCTGGGCCTCGACACGCTTCAGCGGAGCTTTGCTTTCGAAGCAGGGAAAAATGAGCTGATGCTGCCCGTAAGCCTAAACGAATCGAGCCAAATGCTCGCAGAGGTGTCCGTCACGGGTGTCGCCGCAATGACGGTTAAGGAAGATACACTCGAATACGCAACTAAAGATCTAAGGCTTCGCGAAGGGGCGTTGGTACAGGATGCATTGAAAAAGCTCGACGGTGTGGAAGTCGATAAGGACGGCAATGTTACCGCTCAGGGCGAAAGTGTAACGCGTGCTCGGATTAATGGCCGCGACTATTTCGGTGGGGATATAAAGGCTGCTATACAGAACCTGCCAGCGGAAATCATCGAAAAAATCCAGATTGTGGATGACTATGGCGATATGGCCAACCTGACCGGTAACCGTAGCGGCAGCCCCGAGCGGGTATTAAACCTGGAAATCGCTCCCGAGAATAATAATGGTGAATACGGCAATTTCCGTGTGGGCGGCGGTACGGAAGAACGCTATCAGGCAACAGGATCGTATGGCAAATTTAAAGATGGCATGCAATTATCGGTCTTGGGAAACTTGAATAATGTAAACGCGAATATGTTTGATTTCAACATACGAGGTGGCGGTGCCCGTCGCGGACCCGGTGGCGGCAGCTTCGGTGGCATGGGCGGTGGTGGTTTTGCCCGAGGCGGGATGGGCGGCGGCGGTTTCGGTGGCAGCGACGGGATCACCAATACACAGTCTATCGGTATCAACTACCGCCAAGATATCAATGACAAATTATTGATGTACGGTGATTATAGTTTCGGTCATACCGATAACACGACGCTGAGCGACCGGTTGGAAGAAGTTATCGCTTCGGGAGAAAATACCTTTATATCAAGTAACATGAACAATGGAAGTATCGGTAACGACCATCGGTTCAGTTGGAATGTTGAATACAAACCAGATCAGAAAAACTTCATTAAGTTTTCACCTAATTTCAGTTATCGGCAAAACCGGGGAGATAACTTATCGTTGAGCAGAAATAGGTTGGGCGATGTACTTGTAAATGATCTTGAAAATAATCAAACTAATCGGTCTTACTCACCGAACTACGGTGCCAGTGGCTTGTATAACCGTCGATTGAGCGACAACGGCCGTAACATCTTTGTAAATTTCTCCATTAATACGGCGAGTACTGAACAGGACCAGGAACGGATCATTAATTCGATCGTGTTTCAAGGCTCGGTAGAAGATTACCTTGCCGAATATGAACAGCATTTAGTGGATCTTCAGAACAAAAGCCTCAATGGCGGGACGACCGTTTCTTATATCGAGCCAGTTGGCAAGAACAGCACGGTAGAGGCAAGTTATGATTTTAATTTTGCGTCATATGACAATAATAGGAGGGCCAACGCTTATAATTTGGATGGGGCAATTATTGACCAGCCGGGGTATAACGTGGATCAGCAGTACGACTACACGTTTTATACACACCGTGGATCCCTAACCTATCGGTACCGTAAAGATAAATGGAATTACTCGCTCGGTGTGGCGGCACAGCCCAATCTACTAAGGGGGGCTGCGAATGTCAACGGCGAGTATGTTCCCATTAGCCGAGACGGCTTTAACTGGATGCCGGTGGCACGGTTGGAGTATGAGATGTCCCGCACCAAACGGTTTAATGTAAATTATACCGGGCGGGCCACCGAGCCGAGTGTGACTCAAATACAACCTTTCACGGACTATTCGAATCCAAATGCGCCCGTGACCGGTAATCCGAACCTTAATGCAGAGTTCACACACGAACTCCGTATCAATTACCGTAATTTTGACATCAGTAATGGGACGTCTTTCTTCGTCGGCGCTACCGGGTCGTTGGCGGAAGATAAAATTGTGACCAATCGGACAACAATCCCCAATCACCCAACGTTAGGGGTCGTGCAGGAAACCGAGTATCTCAATACCAGCGGATTTTATAACGCACGGGGTTTTTACAACTTCTCAAAACCGTTTTCGAATCGGACCTATACCATCTCTTATGGTGGGATGGTCATGTACAATAACAATGTCTCATTCACAACTTCGGACGTTGCTACCCCGGGCGCTGAACCGGACTTCCAGACATTGCGCAATATTGCAAAAAATTGGCTGATAAGCCAAAACATTAATTTCCGGTATAACCCTTCTGAATTTGTAGAGGTCGTACCCGGAATACGTTATACGTACAACACCACAACCAATACCGTGGTATCCCGCAATAATGCGGATAATAATATTTCAACTTGGGCTTTTACGTTGAATGGTTCGGTCAACCTCTCCCCTACCTGGATATTCGGAGCGGATTTGGCAAAAACAACCAACAACGGTTACAGTGCTTCGGTGCAGGCTAATCCATTTATCATCAATTCGTATATCGAAAAGCAGTTTTTTAAAGGCAGGACTGGCGCAATCCGATTCCAAGCTTTCGATTTGCTTAATGAACAGATCAACGTTTCACGGAATGTGACCGAAAATATGATCGTCGATAGCCGCAGCAATCGCTTGGCACGCTATTTTATGCTTACGGTGTCTTACCGCTTTTCAAATTTTGCTGGGGGAAACATGTTTGACCGTCCCGGTGGGCCCGGAGGTCCAGGAGGCTGGAGAGGCGATCGCAGACCCGGAGGTGGAGGCTAAAAAACCTACTGGGTTCTGAAAACCCAGCAGGTTTTTGTTATCTTGCGTGGCAATGGAATACGATCTTATTCAGTTACCCAACGGCATCCGGGTAATCCAACATCACTCCACATCGCCGGTGTCTCATGCATGTATGATCATCAATGCCGGAGCAAGGGATGAGCAAGAGGGGCATTACGGGTTGGCTCATTTCATCGAGCATCTGTTGTTTAAGCAAACGGAAAAACGCAATACTACACAAATATTAAATAGGCTTGAGGCCGTAGGGGGCGATCTGAATGCCTACACTACCAAAGAGTATACCTGTGTTCACGCGTCTTTCCTAACACCGTATTTGGCACGAGCGTTGGATCTCTTTGAAGATTTGTTTTTTCATTCGGTTTTTCCGGAAAGCGAGATGGAAAAAGAAAAAGGGGTAATTCTGGATGAGATGGCTTCTTATTGGGACAGTCCCGAAGAGGCCATCATGGATGATTTTGAAGACCTACTCTTTCAAGGACATGCACTTGGACATAATATATTGGGTACGGTTGATGATCTGAAACGACTTACCAAGGCCGATATCGTTAATTTTATCCAGCGGAATTACAATACGCATGAGATTGTGATTGGCGTCACCGGTGATTATTCCCTAAAGGAGGTACGAGGTATTGCCAACCGGATTCTGGGCAAGATTCCGGAAAGTCGAAACCGGCGATATCGGCAGGCTCCTACCCAATACGGAAACCACCATGCGGTCATTAAGAAACCCATAAACCAAGCACATTATGTGATGGGTGGGTTGGCTTACGACATTCATCATGAATATAAGACCGGGTTATTGCTGCTCAACAATATACTGGGGGGGATGGGCATGAGCTCGAGACTCAATTTGGTCGTGCGCGAACGGCATGGTATTGCATACACCATTGAATCCAATTATACACCGCTTTCTGACACGGGATTGTTTCATATCTACTTTGGTACCGATGAGGAGAAAGCGGACAAGGCGCGACGGTTGGTAGGACAACAGCTGAAAAAAATGCGCGAACAAAAGCTCGGGGTGATGCAGCTTTATCAAGCGAAAAAGAAGTTTAAGGGACAGATAGCGTTGGGCGAAGAAAACAGGCTTAATTTAATCATCACGTTGGCCAAAAGCCTATTGGATTATGGTAGCGTGCAGACGTTGGATGAGGTGTTTGCCAAAATCGATGCCGTTACGGCCGATCAATTATTAGCGATTGCGAATGAGATTTTCGCAGATGACCACCTCTCAAGCCTGAGCTTCGTGCCCGAATAACGCAACAATACATTCAAAAATACCGTTCAAAAGCCAGCCCGTATGTAAATAGGAGATTTTCGCTGTCCGTACGGTTGATTCGATTGTACGTCAACGCTGCTTTGAGGCTTAGCCCTCTGTTGAGTTGAAAGGAAATGTCATTATTCAGCCGGATGTTGAAATCGGACCCTTTGGTAAGCGAAGGTTGGTAAAAATTGGTGCCTTGCAGGACGACAAATTGCCTGATCGTAAACTTATAAACGAGGCGGAATGAATTGCGTATGGTCTGGTAGTGTATAGGAATATCGTTTTCAAGAATACTGCTGGCGTCAAAAAGCAAACCATCACTGATGTTGAGGTAGGCTACGTCACTATCCAGCATGCTATAGGCCACGCCAGCGCCGGTAAGGAGCTGGTTTTTGATCCGCAATGAATAGCTGGTGTTGTAATTTGCCAGCCCCCAATAAAAGAAACGCCCACTGGTGCGGTAAAAGTTGGCGTCGAAGCTGGCTGAATAGTCGTTGTTCGTCGTTGCACCGTCTTGTCGCCCATAAAGCCAGTTATTATTCAGATTGAGGCGTATCCGCTCTTTTTGAATAGAAAACCGCAATCCGTTATTAAAAAGGAAGGCACTCTGATTATTGGTCTTATTAATCGAGTTGGTAGCCGAAAGCTGCACATAATAGTGCGTGCTGTCGGTCCACTGCGCGCAGGCAACGGCGACGACCCAACAACAGCCCATAACGATGCATGCAATTCGCTTGACCATGGAAAACAAACTTAGCTAAATTGCCTTAATTTTTTGCTGTCAAATGATATCTTTGCCGATATCTTTTTACCTATATGCATAGATTAAACGGAACAACGAGATGAAGCATGCTTATATATTTCCCGGACAGGGCGCCCAATTTGTAGGTATGGGCAACGATCTGTATAACCATAATGAAGAAACTAAGTTTTTGTTTGAACAAGCTAATGAGATTCTGGGATTCCGTATTACGGATGTGATGTTCGAGGGCACAGACGAAGATTTAAAACAGACCAAGGTCACCCAACCCGCTATTTTTTTACATTCCGTTATCCTGGCGCGTGCATTAGGGAAAACGTTCAATCCAGACATGGTAGCCGGACACTCGTTAGGTGAATTTTCGGCGTTGGTAGCGGCCCAAGCGTTGCGCTTTGAAGATGGGTTGCAGCTGGTGGCCGCACGTGCCAATGCGATGCAGGCAGCTACGGAGATCCAGCCGTCTACAATGGCCGCTATCTTAGGGCTCGATGATTTTATCGTGGAGGATATTTGCCAGCGCGTCAGTGACGTGGTAGTGCCAGCCAACTACAATTGCCCTGGGCAATTGGTAATTTCAGGGTCGATTGAAGGTGTAGACAAAGCCTGCGAATTGCTGCTGGAGGCCGGGGCAAAACGGGCGCTGAAGCTTAATGTAGGTGGGGCATTCCATTCACCTTTGATGGAAGCTGCCAAAGTGGCGTTGCAAGCGGCTATAGAAGCAACGGTTATCAACGAACCGGTTTGCCCGATTTATCAAAACATCGATGCAAAACAGTATACCGACCCCGAGGCGATAAAGCACAACCTTATCGAACAGCTCACTGGGCCGGTACGTTGGACGCAAACCATTCTGCACATGATTGAAAGTGGGGCTACATCGTTTACGGAGGTAGGGCCAGGCAATGTGTTGCAAGGGCTGGTCAAAAAGATTAACCGCCAGGTGCAAACAGCCGCTGCAGCCTTATAGGCCGAATGCGGCTTTCACACGGTCTACATAATCGAGCTTTTCCCAGGTAAATAGTTCTACGTCCTGTGAGGTGGTCTCGCCGTTGCTGTTTTCAAAGGTCTTTGTCACCGTACGTGGCTCGCGTCCCATGTGACCATATGCAGCCGTTTCCGAATAAATCGGATTGCGCAGTTTGAGGCGGGTCTCGATGCCGTAAGGTGTCATATCAAACAATTCCTGGATTTTGCGGGCAATTTCACTATCGGATAGTTCTACTTTTGAGGTACCATATGTGTTGACGTATATGCCAATGGGATCCTTTACGCCGATAGCATAAGAAATCTGTACCAACAACTCATCAGCTACACCTGCGGCCACGAGATTTTTCGCGATATGACGCGTCGCATAGGCCGCTGATCGATCTACCTTGGATGGATCTTTGCCAGAAAAGGCCCCGCCGCCATGGCCGCCTTTACCACCATACGTGTCGACGATGATTTTCCTTCCGGTTAATCCGGTGTCTCCGTGTGGGCCGCCAATCACAAATTTCCCAGTGGGGTTAATATGATATGTGATCTGGTCGGTAAAAAGCTGTTGCAACTCGGGCTTCAATTGGGCTTTTACTCTGGGAATAAGGATATTTACCATGTCAGATTTGATCCGGTCAAGCATCGCGGCTTCGTTGTCGAACTCGTCATGCTGTGTAGATATCACAATGGCGTCAATTCGGATGGGCCTATGATTGTCATCATATTCCAACGTTACTTGTGCTTTTGAATCAGGCCTTAGGTATTTTATCTGGTCATGTTCGCGACGCAATGCGGCTAGTTCATAAAGCAGCTTATGGGCTAGGTCGAGGGCTAAAGGCATCAGGTTTTCGGTTTCATTGTTGGCGTACCCAAACATGATTCCTTGATCCCCGGCGCCTTGCTCCTGCTTTTCTTTACGGTCTACACCTTGATTGATATCTGGAGACTGCTCATGTATAGCGGAGAGGATGCCACACGAATTGGCTTCAAACATGTATTCGGACTTGGTGTACCCGATACGTTCGATTACCGATCGGGTGATTTTTGGTACATCGAGGTATATTTTAGACTTAACCTCCCCCGCAAGCACCACCTGCCCCGTGGTGACCAGTGTTTCAATGGCAACGCGCGAGTCAGGATCCCATGCCAAGAAGTTGTCAATAAGCGCATCAGAAATTTGATCAGCTATCTTATCTGGATGTCCTTCGGAAACGGACTCTGAAGTGAATAAATAAGGCATACTGTATTATTTGTATTAATCTATAATGTATAAATATCAAATGGCTGAAATGAGGGAAAGCATGTTTTTAGCACTTTTTTATCGTGGTTGCAATCCTATGAAGGCTCTGGACGGCTATCATATCCAAATCAATCCACATTTCACGCTGCAAAGCTACAATACTTTTGTTGTTTTCAAAACAGGCGGATGGCGATTCGTTATTCCGAGTCGACCGATGTTAAGTTTTTATAAATTGTTGCCATATACATAGAAATATACCAATATTGCTGATACATTTGTCATGGTAAACACGCCAAGAGGCATGGGGAAAAGGAAGCGCATTTTATTTATTATTAATCCAATATCTGGCGGCAAGAAAAAAAGAGGCTTCGAGAAGCGCGTCATGGAAGATCTTGACTTGGCGTTATATGATCCCGAGTTTGTTTTAACGGGGCATATCGGCCATGCCAACGAGTTGGCTACAAAAGCCGTAGCCGATGACGTAGAGGTAGTTGTGGCGGTGGGGGGAGACGGTACGATCAATGAAATCGCATCGGCCCTGAATGGTACCGATACGATATTGGGTATTATTCCCGAAGGATCAGGCAATGGGCTGGCCTTATACCTGGGTATCCCACTCAATGAACGCGCCGCAGTGAAGCGGCTGAATCGGTTTGAGCACATGACCATCGATAGTGGCGTTATCAATGGCCTGTTTTTTTTTAATATGGCCGGCATAGGGTTTGACGCTTCGGTAAGCGATCGGTTTGCGAATGATTCGCTTCGAGGGCCAATAGGGTATCTAAAGGCGGTTTTGACCGAAATTAGCACCTATAAACCAAAACAATATGTGCTGGATATTGATGGGGATCGTTTCGAACGCGAGGCATTTATGATAAGTGTGGCGAATTCACCGCAATATGGTAATAATGCATATGTTGCACCGCAGGCTTCAGTAACCGATGGTCTATTGGATGTTTGCATCGTTCATAAGTTTCCCTTATATACCATTCCGATGATGGTGTTTCACCTGTTTAATAAGACAGCGGATCAATCCGAATATGTAGAGATTATCCCTGGCAGGCGGATCCACATTGAGCGGACGTATATCGGGTCCGTGCACGTGGATGGCGAACCCAAAGCGATGGGCAAAGTGCTGGATATCGCAGTAAATCCCAGTACATTGACAATTCTTTGTTGAACGTAGTGTAATTTTGTTATTGAACGTAATTTATTCGCAAAATAACCGTTTACTAAAGCATGAAGAAGAAACAGCGGTATAGCGGCATTGTGTATTCCACAGACGATGCCTTCGTATACCACGAAGAGGAACCGAACGAAGAATCTACACTGTCAAAAAACAAACAGGACTTGCGCGTGATGCTGGATAAGAAAATGCGGGGCGGGAAAATGGTAACGCTTGTCAAGGGCTTTGTGGGAACGCCAGAAGATTTGGAGGCGTTAGGCAAACTGTTAAAACAAAAATGCGGAGTGGGAGGAAGCGCTAAGCAGGGTGAGATTATTATTCAAGGTGATTTTAGGCAGCGAGTGTTGCAATTGTTGATTGATGAAGGATATCGAGCTAAATTGGCAGGGGGATAACAATCAACCTAACCGGAAGTAACAAAAAAAATATATTGATTAATAAAAGCGGCGAAGTCTTGTTTCATTAAATCATTTATTATTAGTTAGTTGTATGTTGGCGTAGCGTTGGTATACACTATCCATTCATGTTTAAACGCTATTATACACTACTCGGTAGCTATTTATTTGAATGTTTAATTTGCAATTACAAAAAAAAATAGTTTTCATTGTAAAAAAATTGCTTTTGGATTACAGAAGCGATGTTTGTTTAAGGTGTGTTGATGCTGCTGCTGCGCACCCCGGCATGTAAATAAGTTTTACTAAACAATTATTGACAAAGATTTTGTTTTTAGTATAAAACACTATATTTGCTTTAACCATTTTTAGTGGTTAGTAGTGGATTAAATTGCACAAATTACTTAAAAATCATATTTAACAACGTTAAAATCTAAAAATTCAAAAAAAATGGCAAACGCACCAAAAACAAGTACAGCAAAAAAGGAAAAGAGCAACTCAACATCCAACGTTTTTGCAAGTCTGGCAATTATTATTTGTTTCGTCATCGGCGCATTGGTTTGGAGATTCATCATGGGCGATCCGAATAACTTTGTCGATGGCGATCCGGAGAATCGGCCTTTAGAGGGCAATTACTTAGGGATGGTATACCATGCCGGATATGTGGTGCCGGTATTGCTGGGGTTGTTCCTGATGGTATGGGTATTTGCGGTTGAACGCTTCATCGTGATTGGAAGGGCTTCTGGAAAAGGCAATGTGGGCAACTTCGTGCGGAAAATTCAGTCTCTTATCGGAGGAGGCAACATTGATTCGGCCATCTCAGAGTGCGATAAGCAACAAGGATCGGTAGCAAATGTTATCAAGGCAGGTCTGCTTAAATATAAAGATGTATCGGCAAACCCAAACCTTGATACCGATCAAGCTACTGTAGCTATCCAAAAGGAAATCGAAGAAGCGACCGCGTTGGAAATGCCAATGCTCGAAAAGAACCTTACCATCATCGCTACGCTGGTTTCTATCGGTACATTGACAGGGCTATTAGGTACGGTAACAGGGATGATCAGGGCGTTCTCCGCATTAGCTACCGGTGGTGCTCCGGACTCTGCTGCACTGGCAAACGGTATCTCTGAGGCGTTGATTAACACGGCTACAGGTATCGCTACCTCGACGGTAGCCATCGTATTCTATAACATCTTTACATCTAAGATAGATACATTAACTTACTCGATTGACGAAGCTGGGTTTTCTATCGTACAGACTTACGCAGCTACGCACAAATAGTAAAAAATTTCATCCGGCTTATGGAATGCCGGATGAATGTGCATCTTATCAATACGAAGTAGGCAACTAAAATTATAAATTATGCCAAGGGTAAAAGTTAAAAGAGCCAGTACGACGATAGACATGACCGCGATGTGTGACGTGTCGTTCTTGCTGCTCACGTTTTTTATATTGACAGCCACAGCCCGGCAACCCGAACCGATGCCGGTAGATACGCCGGCGTCGGCTACACAAGTAAAATTGCCAGACGATGATTTGGGGTTGATTACGGTGGGCGATGGAGGCAAAGTGTTCTTTGGTGTGGTAAACAGGAATGCACGAGCCCGGATGCTAGAGCTTATGTCAGAAAAATATTCCATCGCATTTACCCCTGAAGAAAAGGCCGAGTTTTCGACGATGGAGAGTTTCGGCGTGCCGATGGGCAATTTGAAACAACTGATCAATCTGGGTACTAATGATCGTGTAAAGCCCGGTCTGCAACCTGGTATTCCCATCGATTCTACCGATGCACTCAGCAATGAGTTGTTCCATTGGATTTATTCGGCTCGCGTTGCGACGAAGGAGTTGAAGAATGCCGAGATGCGGGTGTCAATAAAAGGGGATGCCAATGAAAAGTATCCCGAGATCAAGAAAGTAATGGATGTGTTGCAAAGCCAAAAGGTGAATAAGTTTAGTTTGATCACCAGTCTTCGTAGCGAGGATTTTTAGTAGCAATGCAATTTAAACATAAAGGATAAAAAAATGGCAGAATTAAATACCGGTGGTAAGCAGCAGCCGAGAGTAGACTTGACAGCCATGGTGGATTTGGCGTTTCTCTTGATCACGTTTTTCATGCTTACCACTTCCATCAACAAGCCCAATGCCATGGACGTGGCCATGCCGGATAAAAACGAAGACAATCCGGAAGATAGACTTGAGGTGGCCGACAACCGGACGCTGACGTTGTTGCTGGGTAGCAACAATAAGATCGAATGGTATCACGGCGATTACAGCAATCCCCTAGAAGGGCCAGAGATCGTGGATTATGGTAAGGATGGGGTTCGGCCTATCCTGATCAAAAAGATGGAACAGGTGAGACAGCAGACAGGAAAAGACCTGATCATTGTTGTGCGTCCCAGTGATAAGTCTACTCACCGCAATTTGGTAGATATTCTGGATGAAATGAATATTATCAAAGCACCAATATATATGATTGGTACCATCAGCGATGCGGAAATAGAAGTGTTGCAACGGGACAACCTGTATAATGATTGACAATAACCACAGAATACGATAGCTATGATAGGTTCAAAATTAGATATTTTTAAGAAAGAATGGCTCGATGTGGTATTTGACGGTCGGAACAAGTCTTATGGAGCATACGATCTCCGTAAGTTGTCGCCTAAGGCCACCAATATCGGGTTGTTTTCGGCTTCCGTCGTATTCGTACTACTTCTAATGTCGCCGGCGATTGCACGGTGGATGGGAATAGAAATGGGCGATGATGGGCCAGTTGAACAAATTATTGAAACAGAGGTTGTGCTCTCAGAGCCGCCACCTGTAAACGAGGAGGAACCTCCTCCCCCCCCTCCGGTTGAGCCTCCTCCGCCTCGGGTAGACCAGGTGCGGATGCCTGAGCCGAAGGTTGTTCCCGCCGAGCAGGTGCAAGACGAGGAACCTCCTACGGTAGAACAGCTTAAATTGGCTGATCCCGGGTCAAAGACCATAGAAGGTGACCCCAATGCAGAAATCCGTATTGATCTGCCTGTCGGCGAAGGTGAGATCGACGCTGAGGTAACAGAAACATCCAGTGATCAGGTCTTCCAATCAGTAGAGATTAATCCAGAACCGCCAGGTGGGATGAAGGAATTCATGGAGTGGATTGCTAAGAATTACGATTATCCGCAGGCGGCTATCGAGGCGGGCGTGAATGGTCAGGTGCAGATTTCGTTCGTGGTAGAACGCGACGGAAGCTTAACTGACTTGAGAGTTGTGCGGGATTTGAAATATGGAACGGGCGAGGCAGCTTTAAAGCTTTTGCAGAAAGCTAAGAAATGGAGCCCCGGTATCCAGAATGGACGGCCGGTTCGCGTAGCCTATACATTGCCTATCCGACTTAACCTTCAGCAATAGGTAAGTTGGCCGCTAGATACTATAGGGATAATAATGGCAGACAGAAATCGCCCACCAAGCGGTTTCTGTCTGTTTTGGGGCTGTTTATGTTTGGTTTTTACTTTGCATTAGGCCTGGCCATCATTTTTTGGAAAAATTTTCCGCTAGAATTGGATAGTACCCTGCGGACGTTGTTTGGGATATTATTGGTGGTCTATTCTTTCTTTCGTTTTATCCGACTTTGGCAGAGTCGATAGTTCGAAGCAGTTAATTTAAAAAAAACATGATATTTTTTCATAACAATGAAAAAATTAGTATTATTACCCGTCTTTTTTGGTCTTGCTGCTTCGTTGTGGTCATGTAGCAATCGTGAAAATAATAGTCAGTCAGGCGAAAGCCGGACCATCGTGAGCGGACAATTGCAGGTGCTTGCAGATGAAACGCTGCTCCCTATCATGGAAGAGCAGGTGACGGTGTTTGAGCACTTGTACCGCCGGGCTGATGTAGAGTTGGGGGGCGCCCGGGAAAGCCAGGTCGTGAGTAAGCTTTTGAATAAGGAAGTGGAGGTGGTTGTATTGACGAGATTATTGACCGAAGAAGAGACAGCGTTCTTTAAAGCCCGTAAGTTTGTGCCTCAGGTATATAAGTTTGCAACGGATGCGATAGCGTTTGTAGTGAATAAGCAGGTTTCCGATTCAACCATTACATTGGATCACATTACGGAGATCCTGCGGGGTAATGCCGGCATTGGTTCGCTGAGCAGGCTGGTGTTTGATAATCCGAATTCAAGCACCGTTCGGCTGCTTAAGGAAATAGCAGGCATAGATTCCCTACCGACGACGGGTGTTTATGCAATGCAGTCTAATCCGGAGGTGCTCAAGTATGTATACGAAACGCCGCAATCTGTGGGAGTGGTGGGGATCAACTGGATAGCGCGGCCCGATAGCAGTATACAGAAGTACATCGATGGGGTTAAGGTTTTGGCGCTAAAAGGGCGGCAGGGTGAGATTGGTGGCGATGGATATTACAAGCCGTCGCAGTCAAACTTAGCGGAGAATCTGTATGCGCTTGCCCGCCCGGTGTACATCATCAATGCTGAGCCCCGAAAGAGTTTAGGCATGGGGTTTGCCGCGTTCTTAACGGGTGAGTCCGGTCAACGGGTAGTTTTAAAATCCGGCTTGATGCCGGATAGTTTACCACCAAGGGAATTGATTATCAGATAGTAATAAAGGTTGAACACTAAATAAAATGAAAATGATGAAAAAAGCAATGATATGGGGTATATCCCTTGCTTTTGTGATTACGGGAGTACGTGCGCAGAGCTTGGACGATGCGAGGAAGGCCATAGATGCCGAACAATTCGCTCAGGCCAAAGGAATGTTGGAAACACTTGTAAAAAACAAGCCCAAAGCTGGAGAGAACTATTTTTATTTAGGGCTTGTCTATATACATAATGAACATTTGGATTCCGCATTAAACGTTTTTAATCAAGGATTGGCAGCTGATCCCAAAAACAACCTGAATAAAGTAGGGCAAGGGATCGTAGATTTGTACAACGAGAATGCGAGTGCAGCTGCAACAAAATTTGCCGAAGCGACTTCGGGATTGAAACGGAGAGATTATTTGGAGCTGTACCACATTGGAAGGGCTTATATCGATGCACCACAGCCAGATTACCAAAAGGCGGTGGAATATCTCGATCAGGCCAAAGCCAAAAACAACCAAGATCCGTTGATTCCTTTGGCATTGGGTGATGCCTATTTTGGGCTGAAGAACAACAGCATGGCATACAAGAGCTATCGGGACGCTACAGTGCTTGATAATACGCTTACGCGTGCCCGTGTGCAGATGCAAGTGATCACCCGGGGGTCACATGCGTGGCAGGAAGCTATTGACGGCTTGAAACAAATTGCTTCCGAGGTGCCGGACTACGCACCGACCTATAGGGAACTGGCAGAGACGTACCACGCGTGGGCCAATACGGCTACTACGAGTGAGGACTACGCAGCACGGAATAAAGAAGCTGTGGCATTCTACAAGCAATACATGGATAAAACCGATTATACGGTAGATTCACGGATTCGCTACGCCGACTTCTTGGTGTACGTAAAAGACTACGAAGAGCTGCAGGCGCAAGCCGCTGAACTGGCCCAATTGGAGGATGTAAATCCAAAGATATTACGTTACTTGGGTTATTCGGCTTATGAAAACAAGCAGTACCAAGAAAGTAAAGAGGCGTTGGAGAAAATGTTCACCCGCATGGAGGAAGAGCGGATTATTTCGCTTGATTACCTGCATTTAGGGCTGGCAGACATTAATATCGCCGTAGAACAGGATCCGGTAGATGAAGCCCTTTTCGATAAGGGGATTGCGCAATTGGAAAAGGCGGTAGCTATCGATTCTTCTATCGCCGATGACTTACATGAGGTAGGTATGGATCTTGTTACCAATAAAAAGAAGTATGCGTTGGCGGCGAAGGTGTTTGAAATACCTGCGACTACACCCACTTCGCGGAATCATGTTTACGACAATTTTTATCTTGGCTTCGCTACCTATTACGGTGCGGCAACCAAGCAATTGGCCGAGGAGCCGGCCCGTACTGAATGGCTCAAAAAAGCCGATACAGCGCTCGGACTGGTTATCGAAAAGGCACCGACCACTCAGGATGCTTACCTGTTCAGGGCTCGGGTAAACAATCTGTTGGACGATAGTGAAAAGCCACAAGGATTGGCTGCCCCTTACTTTTTGAAATATATCGAAGTGGTAAAAGAAAAGGGCGATGCTGAGGTGCAAAAAGCGAAGAACAATTTCATTGAAATATATAACAACCTGGCGGCTATCGCTGCGAAGAACGGTGAATACCAACAAGCCCGCGATTACCTAAACGAAACGTTGAAGTTGGATCCGGCAAACGAGTATGCTAAGCAAACATTGCAATATCTTGAGCAGGCGTCAGCAGCTTCAACAGGTGGTTCGACGGGTCAGTAAATTTCCGGTTAATTACTAATAAATTGAATGTATAAAGCGCTAATTTTTAAAATTAGCGCTTTATTTTTTAGCTTTGTGGCATCTCTTAATTAGCGTAGTATGGAACCAGAAGTACAAAGTATGCCCAGTGATTATTTACCGATTTTAATTCAGTTTGGGGTTGCTATCCTTTTTTCCGCAGGCGTGATTCTGTTGACCCATTTCATTGGTCCCAAGGTAAAGACAGAAACCAAGCTCGGTGCATTCGAATCGGGCGTTGAGGTGATAGGAAATGCCAGGCAACCTTTTTCAATCAAATACTTCATTGTGGCAATCCTATTTGTGATTTTTGATATCGAGGTCATTTTTATGTATCCTTGGGCCGTTAATTTCCGTGAATTTGGATTGTCAGGTTTGATTGAGATGTTTGTGTTCATGGCACTGCTTCTTCTCGGGTTTATCTATGTGATTAAAAAACGGGTATTGGACTGGGAATAAACACCTTTAGAACGTTTCTAAATAATATAATTAGCCGTTTAAAAGGGCAATATATTGTAGATTTGTACTCATCAGTGTGTGACTGATGAGTTTTTTTATTAAGAAAGGTAAGGGGTTAGCATGAGTGATATAAAAATGGCGGAAGCTCCTCCCGGTATTCAAGGATCTGGTTTTTTCGCAACATCATTGGATAAAGCTATCGGATTGGCGAGAGCCAATTCACTGTGGCCGTTGCCATTCGCAACATCGTGTTGTGGCATTGAGTTTATGGCTACAATGGCCGCAACTTACGATGCGGGGCGTTTTGGGATGGAACGAAACAGCTTTTCTCCTCGACAAGCAGATATGCTGATGGTAATGGGGACCATCGCAAAGAAGATGGGGCCCGTGCTCCGGCAGGTGTACTCGCAAATGGCCGAACCTCGGTGGGTGATTGCTGTTGGCGCATGTGCGTCAAGCGGGGGAATATTCGATACTTATTCGGTGTTACAGGGGATTGATGAAATCATTCCTGTAGACGTATATGTGCCGGGGTGTCCGCCTAGACCGGAAGCCATCCTGGACGGCGTAATGCGGCTGCAGGAGATTGTAAAGAACGAACCATTAAACAGAAGGCAAACGCCCGAGTATAAGGCGTTGCTGGAAAAATACGGATTCCATACGAATGGCTAAACTGAGCAATGATAGCGTTATCGGGCGACTCAATACGCGCTTTGAAAATCGGTTCAATCAAATTGAAGACTCTTATGGGTTGCTTACCATTGAGACAGGGAAAGAGGATATTCTGGATATACTCGAGTTTCTAAAAACCGATGGCGAACTGCAGTTTAATTACCTTACGGATATTACGGCCGTACACTACCCCGATTTGCCCAAGGAATTTGCGGTGGTCTATCACCTGCATAGTTTGGTAAATAACGTGAGGATACGTATAAAAGTGTTTCTGGATGGCGCATATCCGGCTATCCCCACCGCTACGGTACTATGGGATGGTGCCAACTGGATGGAACGCGAAACGTATGATTTTTTTGGAATCCAGTTTGTGGGGCATCCCGATTTGCGTCGGATATTGAATGTTGATGATATGGACGTATTCCCGATGCGGAAAGAATATCCATTGGAGGACCCCAACCGAATGGATAAAGGGGATTATTTTTTCGGTAGATAAACGGTTTCGATATGAGTGATGCTATCAGCAAGATTAAATTAACAGACAACAGGCCGATCTTTATCGACAATGATCCGCAGGACGAGCTTTTTACGCTCAACCTCGGGCCTACGCACCCTGCTACACATGGTGTATTCCAGAACGTATTGCAAGTGGATGGCGAACGAATCATTAGTGGGGTGTCGACCATTGGTTATATCCATCGGGCGTTTGAAAAAATAGCCGAGCGGCGCGCTTACTATCAGATTACGACATTGACCGATCGGCTGAACTACTGCTCTTCGCCTATCAATAACATGGGATGGCATATGACGGTAGAAAAGTTGTTGGATATCGAGCTGCCCAAACGGGTCCAATACATGCGCGTAATCATCATGGAGTTGTCGCGTATTGCCGATCATATCATTTGCAACGGCATCCTTGGGGTCGATACCGGCACGTTTGCCGGATTTATTCCGATGATGGTAAAACGCGAATTTATCTATGAAATATTCGAAGAAATATGTGGGGCGCGACTGACGACTAATATCGGGCGTATCGGTGGGTTTGAACGGGATTTCAATGAGGTGGCTTTTGCGAAGATCAGGGAGTTTGTTAACGAATTTCCCGCAGTGTTGAAGGAGTTTGAAGCACTGTTGGAACGCAATCGTATATTTATTGATCGGACTTCAGGTGTGGCCGCCGTAGATGCCGAAACAGCGCTTAGTTACAGCTGGAGCGGCCCAATTCTGAGGGCCACAGGCGTAGATTATGACGTGCGCGCCAACGAACCTTACTCTTCGTACGAGGAATTTGATTTTGAGGTTCCTGTAGGTACAAATGGGGATGT
This sequence comes from Parapedobacter sp. ISTM3, assembly GCF_016533505.1. Taxonomy (NCBI): domain Bacteria; kingdom Pseudomonadati; phylum Bacteroidota; class Sphingobacteriia; order Sphingobacteriales; family Sphingobacteriaceae; genus Parapedobacter; species Parapedobacter sp. ISTM3. The sequence continues at coordinate 40,187 of NZ_JAENGN010000010.1, forward strand.
TTACGACCGGTTTTTGGTGCGTAATCATGAAATGTGGCAAAGCTTGCGAATCATTGAACAGGCCTTGGCTAAAATAGAAAGGGAACCTAAGGGTGTATTTCACGCGGACGTTCCAGACTTCTACCTTCCGCCAAAAGAGCAGGTATACAATAACATGGAGGCGCTTATCTACCACTTTAAAATTGTGATGGGTGAAATAGATGCGCCAAAGAAGGAATTGTATCACTGTGTTGAGGGGGCCAATGGCGAGCTGGGCTTTTATTTAATCAGTGACGGTGGCCGCTCACCTTATCGCCTGCATTTCCGGAGACCCTCGTTTATCAATTACCAGATGTACGCACCCATGAGCAGTGGGATGTTGTTATCTGATGCTATCATCAACATGAGTAGTTTAAACATTATAGCAGGAGAACTTGATGCTTAGTGTGAAACATAACGAACCCGTGGAGTTCACGGAAGAAATGCTCGGCAAGTTTGCCGAAATCGTATCGCGTTATCCGGAGGGAAGACAGAAATCGGCGTTGCTGCCTATCTTGCACGAAGTACAGGCCAAGTATGGGTGGTTGAGCGTTCCTGCCATGGATAGCGTAGCCGCATACCTAAATCTTGAGTCAATCGAGGTCTACGAGGTCGCGACGTTTTACACCATGTTTTTCCTGCAACCGCAAGGGAAATATGTATTGGAGGTCTGTCGTACAGGGCCGTGCTGTCTGGTAGGTGCCGAACGCATCATGAAGCACATTGAACACAGGCTCGGTGTAAAGGAAGGTGAAGTGACTCCCGACGGGTTGTTTAGTTGGCGTGGAGTGGAGTGTTTGGCGGCTTGTGGCTATGGACCTGTGCTGCAAATCGGACCTGAATATACGTTTTACGAAAACCTTACCGAAGAAAGCGTAGACAAACTGATTGAAGAATTAACAGAAAAAGCCAAGGTAAACGGTTGACCATCGGAAAGCCAAGGTTGAAAGCTGATATTATGACACGTAAGTTATTATTGACACATATTCATGTTCCTGGTATCCATACCTTCGAAGTATACCGCCAACAAGGGGGGTATCGTGCCGTGGAAAAGGCCTTGAAGACACTTACGCCCGAAGAAGTGGTGGAAGAGGTGAAGAAATCAGGACTGCGCGGGCGTGGTGGGGCAGGTTTCCCGACCGGTATGAAATGGAGCTTTTTAGCTAAACCGGAAGGTGTGCCGCGCTATCTGGTCTGCAATGCCGATGAATCGGAGCCCGGAACATTCAAGGATCGTTATTTAATGACCCATATCCCGCATGCGTTGATTGAAGGCATGATTGTGTCAAGCTATGCGTTGGGAGCAAATACTTCCTACATCTACGTACGGGGAGAAATGATGCCTCAGATACGGATTCTCGAACGGGCAATTGCCGAGGCAAAAAATGCCGGCTTCCTCGGTAAGAATATTTTGGGTAGCGGCTATGACCTTGAGCTGTATGTACAGCCTGGAGGCGGAGCTTACATCTGCGGGGAGGAAACGGCCTTACTGGAGTCGCTGGAGGGTAAGCGCGGCAATCCGAGAATAAAACCACCATTCCCGGCAGTTTCGGGATTGTATAATTGTCCCACGGTAGTGAATAACGTTGAATCTATCGCGGCTACTGTGCCAATTATCAATGAAGGTGGGGAAGAGTATGCAAAAATAGGTATCGAACGTAGCACCGGCACGAAACTGATTTCTGCTAGTGGCAATCTGAACAAGCCGGGCGTCTACGAAATCGAATTGGGATTACCTGTTGAAGAGTTTATTTATTCGGATGAGTATTGCGGAGGTATTGCCAATGGCAAACGCTTGAAGGCGGTCGTGGCCGGGGGATCTTCAGTGCCAATATTACCTGCGAACTTGATTTTGAAGACACTGAAAGGCGAATCCCGCTTGATGACCTACGAATCATTAGCTGATGGTGGGTTCCAAAGCGGTACGATGTTGGGATCCGGCGGATTTATCGCTTTTGACGAGGATCAGTGTATTGTGCGCAATACCTGGAATTTCACACGGTTTTATCATCATGAAAGTTGTGGGCAATGTTCGCCATGTCGAGAAGGTACCGGCTGGATGGAAAAGGTGCTTCACAAAATCGAGTTTGGTCATGGTTCATACAGCGATATTGATTTGTTGGTGGATGTATCCAAGAAAATCGAGGGCAATACCATATGTCCGTTGGGCGATGCAGCGGCTTGGCCGGTAGCAAGTGCTATCCGCCATTTTAGAGACGAGTTTGAATGGCACATCACCAATGGGCATGAGGCACAGCGCCGTAATTATGGTTTGGCGCATTATGCAGACCCTCTTGAACCGGTGATGTAAGCTACGCGACGTGCCGGATTGCACATAGTAATGCAGAAGCTGGACGTACGTGCGTATAGAACAAAATACTTAACGGTAGGCTAATGATCGGCTGGAAGCTGATTAAGACCGAACCCAAAGCTGAAGAAGATGGCTGAAGACGTAAAATTCAAGGTAAATATTGACGGTATCCCGGTGGAAGTCCCTCCAGGGACGACCATATTGAATGCCGCCCGGCTGATTGGAGGTGATATTGTGCCCCCAGCCATGTGCTATTATTCGAAATTACAAGGCAGTGGGGGTAAATGCCGTACATGCCTGGTGAAGGTAAGCAAGGGGTCGGACAAGGATCCCCGCCCTATGCCGAAGCTAGTGGCTTCATGCCGTACCACGGTCATGGATGGAATGGAGGTGCAGAATATCACGTCGCCCGAGGTCATTGAGGCCAGAAAAGGGGTGGTGGAAATGCTGCTTATCAACCACCCGCTGGATTGCCCGATATGTGACCAGGCTGGTGAATGCCATCTACAAGACTTAGGCTATGAGCATGGGCTAGCCAGCACCCGCTATGAGTTTGAGCGGAGAACGTTCAATAAAATTGATATCGGAGATAAAGTGCAGTTGCACATGACGCGCTGCATCCTTTGCTATCGCTGTGTGTTTGTGGCTGACCAACTTACCCCCCAGCGTGTGCATGGTATCTTGGGAAGGGGAGATGCAGCGGAGATTTCAACTTATATAGAGAAGGCTATCGACAACGAGTTTTCGGGTAACGTCATCGACGTGTGCCCGGTTGGGGCATTGACGGATAAGACTTTCCGGTTTAAAAACCGCGTATGGTTTACGAAGCCGGTTGAGGCCCACCGCGATTGTCCGACATGCAGCGGAAAGGTGACCTTGTGGTACAAAGGGGAAGAGGTGCTTCGCGTCACGGCGCGTAAAGACGAGTACGGCGAGGTAGAGGAATTTATCTGCAATACCTGCCGGTTTGAAAAGAAGGCAACATCGGATTGGGTGATAGAAGGGCCCCGCGAGGTAAAACGTACTTCGGTAATTTCCCTCAATCACTACGCAGAGCTGAATCCGCCTGCCGTAGTTAAGAAAAACCTGATGCTGCAGGAGGCAAATAAGGAACAATTCGAACGGGCCAAGGAGTTGCTATAAGTTGGTATAACGTCGCGCAATGCGATAAACGGAACATATTTTTTAACTATGGAGTCTGCTTTATTGGTAGAAAAAACGATTTTGGTGGTGGCAGTGTTTGCCATTACGCTAGTAATAGCCATGTATTCTACGTTGGTAGAACGGAAAGTGGCTGGCTTTATGCAGGCGCGTTTCGGCCCGGATCGCGCCGGCCCCTTTGGTATTTTGCAGCCGCTTTGTGATGGCGGAAAGTTTTTCTTTAAAGAAGAAATCATCCCTGCGGGCGCTCATAAATTTCTATTTATTATTGGGCCGGCGGTAGCGATGTTCACGGCATGTATCAGCAGCGCGGTGATTCCTTGGGGGCAAGAGCTAACAATCGGTGATCGTGTGATTACGCTGCAGGTTGCTGATATTAATGTGGGCGTCCTTTATATTTTTGGAGTCGTTGCATTAGGCGTGTATGGCATCATGATTGGCGGCTGGGCCTCCAACAACAAATATTCGTTGATGGGCGCTGTACGCGCGGCATCCCAGAGTATCAGTTACGAAATCGGCATGGGGCTTTCCTTAATTGCATTGTTGATGGTGACTGGCACACTTTCGCTCCGTGAAATCGTTGCACAACAGGAAGGCTTTGTGAATTGGAATATATGGGTACAACCCATAGGCTTTCTGATTTTCCTGGTTTGCGCATTTGCCGAATGTAATCGCGTGCCGTTTGACCTTGCTGAGTGTGAGACGGAGCTGATTGGGGGCTATAACGTTGAGTATTCTTCAATGAAGCTGGCTTTTTATATGTTTGCCGAATACATTAATATGTTCGTGTCATCCTCCCTGATGGCGGCACTTTACTTTGGTGGTTATAATTTTCCGTTTATGTATGATTTGGGGCTATCTCAAAACTGGATTACCATCATCGGAGTATTGGTGTTTTTTGCGAAAATCCTCGCCTTCATCTTTTTCTTCATGTGGATACGGTGGACAATCCCTCGTTTCCGTTATGACCAATTGATGCGGTTAGGATGGAAGATTTTAATACCTTTGGCCGTGGCTAATATTGTGTTGACTGGCATTATCACCATTGTGAAAGACACTTATTTTTAATGAGAATGGAAGGGAAAGAGATTATGCAATCACTAAGTAATAGAAAGAAGGTACTGGAGCAGAAACCCATGAATTTTTGGGAGCGGATGTATCTACCGGCCATTGCACGGGGACTTGGTATCACCATAAGGCATTTTTTTAAACCTAAGGCAACATATAAATATCCTGAGGTGCAACGGCCTTACTCAAAAAATTTCAGAGGGCAACATTCGCTTAAACGTGACGAGGAAGGGCGGGAGCGGTGTACGGCTTGTGGGCTATGTGCGCTTTCTTGCCCTGCGGAAGCAATTACGATGATTTCGGCGGAACGTAAGAAGGGCGAGGAGCACCTTTATCGGGAAGAAAAATATGCTGCTGTATACGAAATAAATATGCTGCGGTGCATATTCTGCGGACTTTGCGAGGAGGCGTGCCCCAAGGAAGCCATCTTCTTAGACGGCCCGCACGTGCCGCCCGAACAATTGCGTAAAGATTTTATTTATGGTAAAGACAAACTGGTGGAACCGCGGTTTGAATATAAAAAAAGAGCATGAAACCACAGCCTAATCAGCTGAAAAACCTTACAAAAACAGCATGAGCGTTTTTTATTTTGTAGCCTTCCTGTCGGTATTTTTTGCGCTAATGACTATCTTCACCAAGAATCCGGTACATAGCGTCCTGTATCTGGTGATTACCTTTTTTACATTTACTGTGCATTATATTTTACTGAATGCTCAGTTTTTAGCCGTAGTCAATTTTATTGTGTATATGGGGGCAATCATGGTACTGTTCCTATTCGTACTGATGCTGCTCAACCTCAATAAGGATACCGAGCCACTGAAGTCGAATCTGGTGAAATTTATGGGGGTGATTGCAGGTATGTGCTTAGTGGTCACATTGGCGGGTTCGTTCAGAGCGTTGGAGGCATCAGAATCCATCATCCTAAAAGACCCGGATATTGGCTTAGTCGGCAACTTGGGTAGGGTATTGTTTAGTGAGTTCCTCCTTCCCTTTGAGATTTCATCTATTCTCTTGTTAACCGCCATGGTAGGAGCGGTATTGTTGGCCAAAAACGATCCAAAAAAAGCTTAAATGGAAACTATCGTACAAAATATGCAGGGTATTCCGCTTAACCATTATATCCTGTTTTGTAGTGTTATTTTTGCCATCGGTGTCATTGGTGTACTGATTCGTCGAAACGTAATTATTATCATGATGTCCATTGAGTTGATGCTCAATTCGGTTAACCTATTGTTGACGGCTTTTTCGGCCTATAGTGGTGATCCTTCTGGGCAAGTGTTCGTTTTTTTCATCATGGCTTTGGCAGCGGCAGAGGTAGCAGTCGGGTTGGCGATTATCGTGATGGTGTATCGGAATACTCGTTCGGTAGATATTAATGCCTTAAACCGTTTACGGGGATAAGTGTGGTATCGCTGGTATATCCCGCTGTGTAATAGCGGGCTGTTGACATATAGCATAACATTGGTTTGAAATTTTAAGACTGAACTTATTTTAAACAATAAACATGATAGAGTTAATTTGGTTGATTCCGCTACTCCCCTTGGTTGGTTTTCTGGTCAACGGGCTCGGTAGGAATGTGTTGCCAAAATCGTTAGTCGGAATTATCGGTAGTGGTGTGGTATTGGGGGCGTTTCTGTTGAGCTGCGGCGTGTTCTCGGTGGTATATAGCGCCCGGCAAGCCGGGGAGGCGGCAACATTCACACAATTGATTTTCGATTGGATTAGTGCGGGGAATTTACATGTTTCTCTTTCGTTTTTGGTCGATCCATTGAGTGCTATCATGTTGCTCATCGTCACGGGCATTGGCTTCCTTATCCATATCTATTCAACAGGATATATGAAACATGATCCAGGATTCGCGAAGTTCTTCGCCTTCCTCAACCTGTTTGTTTTTTTCATGTTGCTGTTGGTGCTTGGATCAAACTATATCGTCATGTTTATCGGTTGGGAAGGCGTCGGACTTTGCTCGTACTTGCTGATAGGCTTTTGGTTTAAAAATTCGGTGTATGCCAGTGCGGCCAAGAAAGCTTTTGTGATGAACCGGATAGGTGATCTAGGTTTCCTCATTGCCGTGTTCCTGATTTTTGCCACGTTTGGAACCTTGGAATTTGCAGGCATATTTCCCGAGGCGGCAAATATGCCCATGGGCGATACGACGTTGTTGTTGATTACATTACTGTTGTTTGTCGCCGCTACCGGTAAGTCGGCTCAAATACCGTTGTTTACCTGGTTGCCAGATGCCATGGCTGGCCCGACGCCGGTGTCGGCGTTGATACACGCCGCTACAATGGTTACAGCTGGTATTTACATGATTGCCCGTTCCAACATCCTATTTACACTTTCGCCTATCACGCTTCAGGTGGTGGCAGCCATCGGCATTTGTACCGCTCTATTAGCTGCGGCGATCGCCATCACGCAAAACGACATCAAGAAAGTACTGGCCTATTCAACGGTTTCGCAATTGGGGTACATGTTTTTAGGTCTGGGGGTCGGGGCGTTTACCGGCGCATTTTTTCATGTCCTTACGCACGCATTTTTTAAAGCGTTGCTGTTTTTGGGGGCAGGCTCTGTGATCCACGCGATGAGCAATGAACAGGACATGCGGAGCATGGGAGGGCTTAAGAAACAGTTGCCGATCACATACCTGACGATGCTCATCGGTACCATCGCCATAGCAGGGATTCCTCCCCTTTCCGGATTTTTTTCCAAAGACGAAATATTGGCCCATGCATTTGCCGATAACAAACTGTTGTGGATGCTCGGCTTTATCGGCGCGTTGTTTACAGCATTTTATATGTTTAGGATGTTATTCCTGACGTTTTTCGGCCGGTTTAGGGGCACCGCGGAGCAGGCAAGCCATTTACATGAGTCGCCGGCGTCAATGACTGTTCCGTTGATTATTCTTGCGGTATTGGCAGCCATCGGTGGATTTATCAATGTGCCGTCGACTTTGGGAGGCGGTCACGCGTTGGCTGATTTCCTTTCTCCCGTATTTGCTGATTCGGTTGCTCAAACCGGCACATTCCATCTGGATCACAGCACGGAGTATATCCTAATGGGAGTTTCGTCGCTAGCTGCTGTATTTATGGCTGTCGTGGCCTACCGGCAATATGTGAGTAAGGTTACCATACCGGCTGCCGATGAGGTGTCCCGTGGCCTGTTGGCGCGGCTTTCCTACCGTAAGTTCTATGTGGATGAGGTCTATGATGCGTTGATTGTGCGCCCATTGAATGCCTTATCTGTATTCCTGCATCGTGTGGTCGACAAGTCGGGTATAGATGGCGTCGTCAATGGCCTGGCCAGAAGTGTTGGCGAATCTGGTAAGGGAATCCGGTTGTTGCAGAGTGGAAACGTCGGGTTTTACATCTTCATGATGGTCATCGCCGCGGTGGTGCTTTTGGCCTATGGTATTTTTAACGGTTAATCGAGACGAAGTTATATCGCGTACATGGACAATCTATTTATACTATTATTACTTCCGGTCTTTGGGGCATTGGTGCTTGCCTTTGTGCAGCAGGCGAAAGCCGCCAGGCAGTTTGCGCTCTTGGTATCATTGGTTTCGCTGGCGTTTACTATTCCATTTTTAGTGAATTTCGTGCCGGATGCCAGTATGCAATTCGAGCAACGGTTTGCTTGGATTCCGTCTCTTGGCATCCATTTCCATGTTGGAATCGACGGAATTAGCCTACCGTTGGTATTGCTGACGAATGGGCTCGTACCCTTGATTATTCTGGCGGCATTTAGTTATGATTACAAAGGCGGGTTTTATGCACTGGTCTTGTTTATGCAGGCGGGGTTGCTACTGGTATTCACCGCGTTGGACGCCTTTGCATTCTACGTCGGTTGGGAAGTAGCGTTGATACCCATTTACTTTATTTGTGCCTTGTGGGGCGGCGAAAATCGCATTCGCGTCAATCTTAAGTTTTTTATCTATACCTTTTTGGGAAGCTTGCTTATGTTGGCGGCTATTATTTACCTGCATTTGCAAGTACCCACAGATGACTATGCGTTGTCGTCGTTTTATCAGTTGGCTTTGGACTCCAGCACGCAACGTTGGATTTTCTGGGCATTTTTCCTTGCGTTCGCCATTAAGATGCCCATATTCCCGTTCCATACTTGGCAGCCGGACACCTATACGGAAGCTCCTACGGCTGGAACGATGTTGTTGGCGGGAATCATGCTTAAGATGGGGGTATATGGCGTCATCCGCTGGTTGATTCCCGTAGCGCCTCTCGGTGTCGCTGCATATGGACAACTCGCTTTGGTATTATGTATCATAGGTGTGGTTTATGCGTCGATTATCGCGTTTAAACAGCGTGATGCCAAACGCTTGGTTGCGTATTCATCGATAGCTCACGTAGGACTCATCGGCGCGGGTGTTTTTGCTTGGAATGTGCAAGGCGTACAGGGGGCCATTATTCAGATGGTCAACCACGGAATCAGTGTGGTTGGGTTATTCTTTGTGCTGGACATTGTGGCCCGTAGGCTAGGTACCAGGGATTTAGCTGCCATGGGCGGTATTGCTAAACCCGCTCCGATATTGGCAATCGTTTTTTTAGTCATTGTCATGGGGGCGGTGGGACTGCCCCTTACCAATGGTTTTGTGGGCGAATTCCTACTATTGCTTGGTGTGTACGAGTACGGTGTCTGGTATGCAGTCTTCGGGGGGCTTACCTTGATACTTGGCGCTGTTTACATGCTGAGTATGTATCAAAAGGTAATGTTTGGAGATGTCAATGAGCAAACAGCTGCTTTCCCAGACATTCGAGGTTCTGAATGGCTGGTGCTGGCAGTCATTGTGCTACTTATCATCGGCATTGGTGTGTATCCCGGCCCGCTATTGAATATATCAGAAGCGGCGGTAGCAGAATTGGTCGATAAAGTTGGATTGATAGGTAAAAACTAATATAGTATATGCCGAAGGTTATTAGATTAGCCGGAGGGATTAAAGAGATAATAAACAAAACATGAGTGCGATTATTACGCTGTCTTTATTAGCCATATTATTGTTGTATTTGGGGTTGTTCAAAGCCGGGAGATCGCTTTTACCTATTTCACTCCTGGGGCTCGCCGCTGCGCTGGTAATGTATGTCATGCAATGGGCAGGAGACGCAACGCCCATATATAGTGGCATGGTGCTTTTTGACCATTATGCTATTGCGTTTTCGGTATTATGCATTTTGGTGACCATGCTGGTCATGTTGTTGTCTAAGGGCTATTTCGATGCGGCTAGCGTGCATGTGGCTGAATACTATGCGCTGATTCTTTTTTCACTGACTGGTGCATTGCTGGTGACCTCTTTTCACAACCTGGCCATGCTGTTTATCGGCATCGAGATCATGTCAGTGGCCCTATATATTCTTGCTGGTATTAGAAAAAAGGATTTCGCTTCAAACGAAGCGGCACTTAAATACTTCTTGATGGGCGCTTTCTCAACAGGCTTTCTCCTGTTTGGCATTACTCTCCTGTATGGAGCAAGCGGCTCTTTCGACTTGGCGGCAATCAAGGCGTATGTGATAGCCAATCCGCAGGGAGTGTCGCCTTTGTTTTATGCAGGTATCTTGCTGCTGATTGTGGGGCTGGCCTTTAAGGTAGGCGCTGCTCCTTTCCATTTTTGGACGCCTGATGTCTATGATGGTGCCCCAATACTAATTACGACATTCATGAGTACCGTGGTTAAGACGGCTGCTTTTGCCGGATTTCTGCGCTTGTTTTACTTTTGCTTTATACCGTTGCACGACTTTTGGGAGCCGGTCTTATTGGTCATCACCATTATTACCTTGTTTATTGGCAATATTACGGCAATCGCTCAGCAAAGCTTCAAACGAATGCTTGCCTATTCCAGTATATCACACGCCGGATACATGTTGTTTGCCATTGTTGCGATTGGGCCGGCTGCTGCCAGCTCTGTGCTGGTATACGCCGGAGCTTACTCATTAGCATCGGTAGTGGCGTTTGGAATACTTATCTTGGTAAAGCGGGCAACGGGGAGTGACCATTTCGAGGCATTTAACGGCTTGGCGCGGAAAAACCCCTACCTTTCCGCTGCGCTTACTATTGCGATGCTTTCGCTGGCTGGAATTCCGCTCACAGCCGGTTTCATTGGAAAGTTTATGATGTTTAGCAGCGCATTGGCCGATTATCAAGTGCTATTAGTCGTACTTGCAGCTATCAATGCGGCAATGGGTATTTTTTATTATTTCCGCGTGATTGTGTCGATGTATTTCAAGCCGGCAGATCGTGACGAGGTGACGATGACGGCTCAATATCAAGCTGCCATATGGGTTGCGGTATTACTGACGGTAGTTTTAGGCGTATTTCCAACACTGCTGGCCGGGCTTATCTAAGCCCTATTGCTGTTGTTGGGTACTGATATGGTCCGAAGCTTCTACCGCTTGGGTATCAAGCAAGGGCTCTTGCTTTACGGCATTGGTGTCCTCAAATACGTGGCCGTCTTCGTAACCTACCGATACATACACAGACAAGTGTTGCCTTGTATTACCCCTGAATGTACCTTTTACCGGACTGCAATCGTTGAAATTGCGCCCTATCGCTAATTTGACGTGTGTGTTTGTGACCCAAACATTGTTGGTTGGATCAATACCGGCCCAACCATAACCGGGTATATACGCTTCCACCCACGCATGCGTAGCTCCCTCGCCTCTCATACCGTTTTTATTTGGGCAGATATACCCGCTGACATAACGACTTGGTACCCCCATGGTCCGCAATACTTGTAGCATCAAGTGCGCGAAATCTTGGCAGACGCCTGATTCGTGTTCCAAAATCTCATCTACCGTGGTTTCGATGGTGGTGATCCCTTTTACATACTTAAACCGCTTGTAAATGTACTCGCAGCATTTTTCAACGACGGTTGCTACACTTCCGCCTCCCTTCATAAGTTGGTCGACTATCTGGTCGATTGCCCACTGGTTACTGATCTGGTCGGGATAGGTCAATTCAATAAGATGGAGATTGTTCGCTACTTCGGTGTGGAGCCGATTGAAATCGCTGTGGAACTCAATTTGCAATTGGTTGGAGAGTGTTGTACGTATGATGGCTTTACTTGCAATCATCAGTGTTCGATGCGGGGCCACAAGCGAAAATTGACCGCATTTATTTCCCCAATAGTCCCGGAATAGATAGACGTCCGGCGTCTGGGTGATGGTCAGCTCCAATTGCAAAAGCTCTTGTTCTGCGCAGGCATAGGGGAAAATCCGGATTTCATTGACACTATCCATTACTGGATTGTCGTATTCGTATTTGGTGATATGGTGGATTTTGAAAATTGCCATTTGTCAATTTTTTGAGCACTAATAAGAAAAAAACACTTTTTCCAATTGGTTATGAAATACCAACAACTCATTGCGCAATTCCTTAAAAAAAGCCCGCGAGTCCATGGTTTCCAAACGTTCAGGATCCATGTAGTTGACTTTGCTGTATAAACGGCCAAATGTACGTATTAATGCTAATTTTTCGTTTGACTCATTGTCTTTGATTACATCGCGCAAATAGCGGTTTATCCTGGTGAGCGAAAAAATCACCGAATGTGGATAATGTTCATTAAGCAACATCTGATGCAAGATATTGTTGTTGTGTCTAAATGTTTGGTAGGTTTTAAGATAGACTTCGTATCCGGCAAGTGACATGAGGAGAAAGCGCCATTTTGTAATATCGCTTTCTTGTTGCATGTCATATCCGAATAGCTGGCACTGTTTGTCTGTGATGACGATGGTCTCCATACTTCGCTCAAGGTATTTGCCAAGTTTCATAAAGTCCCACCCCATTCCACGCGGCATGGTAATGTCGGCGATACCGGCGTATAATACGCTCTGGCGCATTAGTTGGTCGACTACTTCCAGGGCTTCGGGGCCGGATAGTTTTTGATTGAGATACGGTTTGTTGGTCAGGTGATACATGGAGTTGACCGCTTCCCACAGCTCCTTGGTAATGTGATTTTGGACGCCACGTGCATTTTCCCTTGCACGAGCCACGATTGTTTTAATTGAGTTAGGGTTAGTGGATTCCGTTAATATTTTTTGCAGCACGATATCGGGTTTCGCTTCAATTTGGGTGATTTCCGAATCAGTCAGTTGCGCAAAAATCTCAAGGATAGGTCTCCACGTGGTGCTTCCAATGGCATCTTTATCCAACGAGATGATATAGTGGCTGCGTATAACACGAAGGATACTTTGCGTACGTTCCATATATCGATTTAACCAAAAAAGCGAGTCGGCTATTCTACTTAACATAATTGCTGTCTTATCGATTTAGGTTACTCATCTACAATCCATGTGTCCTTGCTGCCACCGCCTTGGGAAGAATTGACGACCAGTGAACCGGCCTTCAGCGCTACACGGGTCAACCCTCCGGGGACCAGCTTAATGCCTTTGGGGCCATAAAGAGCATAGGGTCTAAGGTCCACGTGGCGGGGTTCTATGTTGCCGTTGATGAAGCAGGGCACCGTTGACAGTTGGACAATAGGCTGGGCGATATAATTACGAGGGTTGTTTTCAATGATAACTTTCGCTCTTAACCATTCTTTTTCGCTGATGGTGTTGCCCATTACCATGCCGTAGCCGCCCGATTGGTTGGTGTTTTTGATGACCATGTTCCGGTAGTTTTCAAATACATAATGCATGGCTTCCGGATTACTCAATTGGTAGGTGGGTACATTTTGCAAAATTGGGTCTTCATTGAGGTAATACTTAATCATGGCGGGAACATAAGCATATACCGCTTTGTCGTCTGCCACACCATTACCCAGGGCGTTGACAATGGCTACATTGCCTTTGCGATAGGCACCGATGAGCCCAGGCACCCCTAATACACTGTTTTTCATAAAGACCAATGGATCAAGGTACTCGTCATCTAAACGTCTGTAAATAACATGCACCTGTTCTAAACCTTTTGTCGTCTTCATGTATACCTTGTGATTGTCTACAAGTAAGTCTCTACCCTCAACGAGGTCGATGCCCATTTGCCGTGCAAGGAAAGAATGCTCATAGTAAGCAGAATTATAAATGCCTGGCGTAAGCAATACCACGCGCGGATTAGATACCTGGGTGGAAGCTAATTCAAGGAGTATTTCGTGGAGTAGTACCGGATAATGGCTGATCCGCCGTACATTATTCGAAGCGAGCATGTCAGGGAAAATCCGTTTCGTTACTTCCCTGTTCTCTAGCATGTAGCTCACACCGGACGGCGTACGCAGGTTGTCCTCCAGCACATAAAGTACTCCGTCATTGCCTCGGATTAAATCGATTCCGGAGATGTGTACATAGATGTCGTAGGGTACCTTGATGCCAAATACTTCACGCTTGTAGTGCGGGCAAGAGGCAATAAGGCTGGCAGGAATAATATGATCGCGTATGATTTGTTGCTCATTATACACGTCTTTGAGAAATAGGTTGAGTGCCTTCAAGCGCTGGGCAATACCTTGCTCTATCTGCTGCCATTCCGTTCCGGTAATGATGCGGGGAATGATATCGAAAGGAAAAATGCGCTCGATGCCTTCATCATTGTCGTAGACGGTAAAGGTAATGCCCTGGTTCATGAATAGCTCACTTGCTATATCATGCTTGCTGACTAAACTATCAGTATCCAGTTGTAGGAGGTTAGCAAAAACTGACGCGTATTGTTTTCTTACTGCTTTTGAGTCATACATTTCATCCCAATTATTGGGAGTGTACGCGTAATGTTTTAAAAAATGGTTCGTTTTTGCTGTCATGGCTGTTGGTTTGGGGGCAAAAGAAGTGTTTGTTGTTATCGTTGTTGTGGTAATTTTTTATAAAAATATGTTTTTTGTCAAATAAACTGGTGTTTTCTTGTTTATTTTATATTTTTTTTAAGTTTTTATAGATGATTATTTGGTGTTGTTGGCTTTTTTTTGGTTTGGTTTTGGTTCTTAGTAATAAAAAAAGAGGTTATTCGTCATGAATAACCTCTTTGAATAGTTAGCTATTTTGCTTTATTTGGAAAGGGGGGTATTTTCGGTACACCCGTAGCCTCTCCTTTAGCTAATTGCTCCATTAATATCTCAATGCCCTTGGTTAGCTGGGCATCGGTACCCTGGTACTCTTCATAGGGATCGTTTATGACCTCAATATCGGGGTGCACGCCTTCTCCTTCAATGATAAACGATGACCCATCCGCCGCGAAGTGCGCAAATTCGGGTTTTCGCATGTCGCCGCCGTCGATAAACGGTAGGGTGCCGCTGATGCCCACTACGCCGCCCCAAGTACGTTGGCCAATGAGTGGCCCGATCCCGTAATGCTTGAACTGCCAGGGAAATAGATCGCCATCCGAAGCAGAATACTGGTCAATGAGGCATACCTTAGGCCCTACGTGCGCGTCGGGCTTGATGGATGCTGTTTTACTGTTTCGCCGCATGGTCCCTAAGCCAGGTTTGCGAAGCAGACGTTCTATAATCATCGGCGACACATTGCCCCCACCGTTTCCGCGGTCATCGATAATGAGGGCCTCTTTGTCCAGCTGCGGATAGAAGTAACGAGCAAACTGGTTGAGACCATCTGGGCCCATATCTGGAATATGTACATAACCAATCCGGCCGCTGCTTGCGGCGTTTACCTTTGCGATGTTTTGCTGTACCCATTCATGGTAATAAAGGGCGGACTCATCGGCTATCGGCTTTACAAGGACCTTTCGCGCTCCGTTGGGTGCAGGATTCGTGTTGATTTCAATTTCGATGAGTTGGTCGGCTTTGCCAATAAGCGCCTGATAGAGGTTGTCTACGTCTTTCATGGATACGCCATTGATGGCGATGATGTATTCGCCCTTTTTAGCCCCGGCAGCAGGAGCGCGCAAGGGGGATACGAGCGTTTTGTTCCAGCTTTGGCCCGAAAGAATGCTGTCGATGCGGTAATAGCCACTTTTGTCACGGCTGAACGTTGCACCTAAAAGCCCCATAGGTATACGTTCCACTGCAGGGCGGTCGCCGCTGTTCACGTAGGCGTGCCCAACGTTGAGCTCGGCTATCAGCTCGCCAATGAGGTAAGTGAGGTCGTCCCGATGGTTGACGTAAGGGAGCAATGGCGCATATTTGTCGTGCATGGCTTTCCAGTTTACTCCGTGCATATCCGGATCATAAAAATAATCACGCATCTGCCGCCAGCTCTCGTCATAGACTTGTTTCCATTCCGCTTTTAGATCTACGGTCGTTTTCAGCCCTGTCAAATCCACCTTATTCGTAGGCGTAATTTTTGATTTGGCCAGGTTTTCGATGAAGAATCCGCCGCCGCTGCGGATTAGGATTTTTTTTCTGTCAGGACTTACCGCATAACTTCCAAAAGTCCCGATTTCTGTTTCTTTCTTGTCCGAGAGATTAAAAAACTTGAATCCTCGTCCATCGGTACCGGCACTGGAATAATAGAGCCCATCTTCTGTAGCAACAAGTCCGAAATACGAACCGGGCGATACCGGCAAGCTCTCTACTCGGTCGGCCAGACCTTCCTCGTCGACAGTGATTATTACACCGTTTTTTGCAGCGTTTTCAGCCTTTTTGTCTTCATTTTCTTCCTTTTCTTTGTTCGTTTTCACCGTTACTTCGTCGCTTTCCTCGGTAAACGGAGACTTGGTCGAAGCGCTGAGCCTGACCAGATAGGGACGACTCATGTCATTATAAACGTGATTCCATTCTGTACTACTGTATGTCGGATTGAAGTCGCGCTGCGATACAAAATACAGGAATTTGCCGTCAGGGCTGAATTCCGGTTGGCCACTGTTATACCACGTGTCGGTGACCGTAATGGTTTTCTTGGTCTCGATGTTGTATAGCTTGATGACGGTAAATTCGCGGGCTTTGCCGGGCATGCTATAAGCAATCCATTTGCTGTCGGGCCCAAAAGTATAAGCGCCGATGGTGCTTTCGTCCGAATGAGCAGCAAGTGTTTTGTTGCCAGACTGGATATCTACGACATATAAATCTTGGTTCCGGTCGCCATATAGCAAATATTTACTGTCCGGACTCCAGACTGCGTTAAATTTATAAGCGCCGCCCCCTTTGGTAAGTTGTTTTGCCGGTTCGGTACCGTCCTGTTTCTGGATGTATAATTCGTCTTCTCCTGTACGATCCGAAATAAAGCTTACCCACTGGCCATCCGGGCTCCATCCTACATTGCGGTCATGTACGCCGCTACTTTGCGTCAGGTTACGCGTCACGCCTGCTTTCGACGGGACAGTAAACACGTCTCCGCGCGCACCAAATACCACCCGCTTTCCATCTGGCGACAGGTCAGCGCTATAGATAAATTTGGCTGCGTCTATTTGTTTGGTGCGTCCGGAGGCAAAGTCTTCGGCGATAACGATATTAAGCTTTTTGGTCTGTCCGTTAAGGAGGTCGTGGTGGTAGATATATCCCCCGTTTTCAAACACGATGGCGTCACCTCCCAACGAGGGAAACTTGACGTCGTAGTCCTTGAAGTCGGTCACCTGTCGTGTTTGCTTTGTTTGTGTGTCATACACAAACAAGTTTGCGATACGATTACGATCACTTACAAAGTAAATTTTATCGTTGTAATACATCGGGAAGACATCCTGGGCGGGATGGTTGGTCACGTTTTCCGTTTCACCGGTTTTCGGGTCGGTAAGCCAGATGTCGTCAACCATCCCTCCCCGGTAATATTTCCATGTCCTGAATTCACGAAATACGCGATTCATCGCCAGCTTCGAGCCGTCGGCATTGTACGAGGCCCAAGAGGCCACTGAGTAAGGCAACTCCCGGCTGAGATCCCCGTTGAGGGGCGCCAAATAAAGCTTGCCTTTGAAGGCATTGAACGAAGTGCCTCGGCTACGGTAAATTACATGTTGGTTATCGGGTGTCCAACCCATGACAATGTTGTTGGGGCCCATGCGATCAGCCAAGTCATCGCGGCTCAATGTAGGTGTATAGGTGATGCGTTTAGGCTCACCCCCGTTTGCCGGAATGACAAACACTTCCGTGTTGCCATCGTATTGGCCGGTAAATGCAATGTGCTTACCGTCCGGGCTAAATCGTGCAAACATTTCATAACCGGGATGACTGGTGATTTTGCGCGCTACGCCGCCGTTTACCGATACAACGTAGAGGTCGCCCGCATACGTAAAAACAACCTGATTGCCATGGATGGCGGGAAAGCGCAATAAACGGGCCTCTTCCTGTGCCGAAGTGACCAAAATGCTGCACAGCATTACGATGATTGTAATCATTTTCTTCATGAGATGCAATTAATTTTAAATGAAGTGGGATACGCGTCTAAGTTAAGGAATCATCGTCAAAATAGCTATTTAGGGTGTAAAATAGCAGCTATAAATAAAAAAGCCGTCCCAATATGCATCGGGACGGCCGCCCCAATGGGGTTAGGGGCTATCAACCTAAACCTATCCTTTGTTAGCGAAAAGGGTGCCAAATTTTTAGGTTGGCAAACAAATTTTGTTTTTTTTAAAACGTTCGTATGCTTTGAAATGGTATTTACTGGCGGTTGATTTCAGTGGACATTATGCAATCGCATAGTCCGTCATGGGCATATAAGTTTCTCGCTCGCGGCGAGGTGGAACACGTGGACAAATGTCAATTAGTCATAGGGCAGCGTGAAAGAAAAGACCGCGCCTTTGTCCGGTTTGTTATCGGCCGTGATGGTTCCTCCGTGGTGCTTAATGATTTGGGCGGTAATGTATAGTCCGAGTCCCATACCGGGATAAGTCGGCATATCGGCACTACCGGCACGAAAAAAGCGGTCAAACGCGTTAGTTAACGAAGGGGCTGGAATGCCAACGCCATGGTCTTCGATACTGATTTTTAGGAATTTTTCGTCTACATCAGAGACACTGACCGTAATCTTTCCGGTCGGGGGGGAGTATTTTATAGCATTCGTAATGATATTGCCCAACGCCTGCCCTATGCGCTGGCGGTCGGCGAAAACCGGCCTTACGGGTTTTGTGTTTAGGATGATTTGATGATATTGGTTAAGCAGCCTGAATTCGTTGATGCGTTCTCCAACGAGGTCGTTGATGTCGAAGCGTTCCTTCGTAAGGGGGAACTCTCCTTTGGTAATGTTGGAAGTGTCCAACAAATTATTGACCAGGTTGACCATCCGTTCCACATGGTGGTGAAGTTTTTTAGCCAATGCAGTATTCCTTTTATCTCCTGCTTTCTGTAATTCCCGCGTCAGCAATTGCGTATATGCCTTGATTCCAGTAAGCGGCGTATTAAGCTCGTGGCTCGCTGTGCTGATAAAGTCATCTTTGAGGTGCTCCATTCGCTTGCGCTCAGTGATGTCTTTGAACAGTATAGCCACTTGTCGTTGTTCGGCAGCTCCCATGCGAAATGCATAGACTTCATACCAGCGGTGCAGCTGCTCAGCATGATTTTCAAAGCGGATGGATTCTCCAGTAAGTGCGACGTGGCCATAAATTTCAAACCAGTGATTTTCGTGTAGCGGGGCTATTTCTCGCATGGTTCGGCCGACTGCATTTTCAATGTCCGTTTGTTGCTTGAAGGCCTCGTTGGTTTCGAGAAAGCGGTAATCATAGGGACGATTGTAGGTGTCAAACAAAACCTCAACTAAACAAAAGCCTTCGTCAATTGAGTTGAACAATGTACGGTACTTTTCTTCCGATGTATACGAAGGGCGTCTTTCGGATGTCGATTTTATATGGTGCTGTATGATGGTATCAATGCCTTCTGCCGTAGGTGTGATGCTTACGCGAAACCATCCGGAGAAGGCGGGGATGTAATCGACGAGAATACGGGGCATGCCATCGTGCATCGAACGTTTATAAATACTGCCTAACGCAGTAGCTTCAAGTTCCGGAAATATCTCCCACACTTGGCTGCCTACCAAATCATGCGATTTCTTGTCCAAAAGACGGAGAAAGCTTGTGCTGGCATAGATGCATCGCCAGTTTTTGTCAAGCGTAAATAAGCCTTCGGCAATGCCGTCATAACGGTAGGATGTCCCTTCGATTAATGGGTAATGGATTTTCTCTGGATATCTGGGGAAGAGAAATGGAACAGGAATAGGATCTTTATAAAGAGATGCCGCATTGTCAATAACTTGTTGTCTCATATCTGTGTTAGTTAGCCCGCGGTGCAAAAGGATTACACTGCAACTTCATAGAGAACAACGGCCTGCTGGTTTTGTTTTTTTTACGGCATGAAATTTTGTGTACCTGTACGCAACAAACTGGCTGCTGCGTACAGGTTGTCACCGCGGCTTATTCGGTTCGGATCGCCTTGATAGGATTCTGTTGCGCAGCGCGAAGTGATTTGCCGCAAACGGTGATGGCCGCAATGGCAAAAGCGACAAAGCCCGAGACAGCAAAAATCCACCAAGCGATATCCGTACGGTAGGCATAGCTGTTCAGCCAGCCGTTCATCATCCACCAGGCCAACGGAAAGGCCACCAAAAAGGAAATGGCTACCAGGACAAGAAAATCTTTGGAAATCAGTATGATGATGTTGCTGGCGCTAGCGCCCAATGTCTTTCGGATGCCGATTTCCTTGAATCGTGTTTCCGCGGCATAGGTCACCAGGCCGAAAAGGCCGAGGCACGATAGGAAGATGGCGACTCCCGCAAAGATATTAAACAATTTTCCAGACCGCATATCGCTTTTGTACATGTTGTCAAACGACTCATCCATGAACTGGTAGTTGAAATCATAGTCGGCATTATATTGTTTCCAAAGTTTTTCTACAGCCGCAATTGCCTGTTGTGCTTCGCTTCCGGTAGTTTTCACATACAGGGTACTCCACCCCCAGTTTGGATTTATGAACAAAATGCAGGGCTCAATGGCCGTCTTCATGTTTTTAAAATGAAAATCCTTTACAACAGCCACTATGGTGCCCGGCACCTCATGAAAGGATATCGTCTGGCCGATGGGATTTTCGAGGCCCATTTGTTTGACGGCCGTCTCATTAAGAATATAATGAGCGCTATCCGCCGCTGTCCCCGTAAACCCTTTTCCCGCCATGAGCTCCATGCCCATCACTTCGGGGAAATTGCGATCTACAGACAACTGGTTAATCATGAAATTCTCCATGCCAGCAGGTTTGCCTTCCCACTCGATATCGCCTGTGGCGCTCCCAACATTGAGAATAGACTGCTGGGCAACCGTCACGCCGGCAATGCCGGGTTGATTTTGAAGCTCGTCCCGGATGGTTTCATAATTTTTCTGGAAATTATAGCTGTTAAACGTAAAAATATTCTCCTTGGTATACCCCAAGTTGAGGTTGCGGATATAATTGAGTTGGCTAGCGATAACAAGCGTAGCCACAATCAATACCACGGCACATGAAAATTGCACCACCACCAAAACCCTGCGGAAGTTGCCGTTTTTTCCGAATCCAGGTAGTTTACCTTTGAGGGCCGTCGCCGGCTTGAACGACGAAAGCATCCAGGCCGGGTACACACCGGCCATCGATAGCACGGCTATCAGTGCAAGACCAAAGATTATCCACACACGGCTATCCAACAGGCTGAACACCATTTCCTTGCCCGAAAGACTATTATAAATCGGTATCAGCGCCGCAATCAACCCGATGGCGACGATCAGCGCGATGAAAAAGACAACAAACGATTCTGCTATAAACTGCCAGAACAAATGGCCTTTATTAGCTCCCACTACTTTGCGAACGCTTACCTCCTTGCTACGCCTGGTAGACCGTGCAGTCACCAGATTGACGTAATTGATGCAGGCAATCAGTAAGATAACGAGTGCAACCAAGGAGAAATCTTGACTTGGCGCATCCCTTGCTCGTCGCCTTTTTCGTTATAAAGATGTAGCTTTTCCAACGGCTGCATCAAGTAGTTGATATCCTTGAAAAACTCGGATGGGCGGTGTTTAAGATGTATTGCTGCCAATTGCTTACCCACAGCGTTCGCATCTGTGCCGGGCTTAAGCAAAAAATAGGTCTTCAAATAGAAGTTGCCCCAATCATTGTCCATATCATTCCGGTTTTCGGCGAGCATGCCAACCGGTAGCAACAGGTCATAGCGCAGCGAAGAATTGGTCGGCATGTCTTCCATGATGGCAGTTACCTTGAAGTTCCTGCCGTCTTTTGTTTGTAACACCTGGCCCATTGCCGGTTCGCTGCCAAAGTACTTATTCGCTGTACTTCGGCTAAGCACGATGGAGTTGTTATCAGCGAAAGGCTTGAGCGGGTTCCCTTCCAACAGGCGGAAATCGAATATGCGGAAGAACGTAGAATCGGCGTAAATTGCCCGCTCGTTGAATGTTTTACGGCCATGGGAGAGCAAGACGGAGCCTCCCCATTCGTTCACACGGCAAGCCTCTTCGACTGCGGCAATTTCCGCCTTACCGAAGACGGCCAAGGGCGCCGAAGTTGCCCAAATGTTCTGCATTTCTCGGTCAATGGCGCCGTTTGCGGAATAAATCCGGTCGCCTTTGGCATGCATACGGTCGTAGCTCAATTCATCCCATACCCAAAGTAGCAGCAGCATGGCCGCCGTGAGACTTACGGCCAAGCCGGCGATATTGATGGCAGCATATGATTTGTTTTTGACCAAAGTTCGTATGGCAGTCTTGAAATAATTCTTGATCATTTTTTACATTTTAGATTTATGAAGCAAGCGTCAGGTTATAAGCAATACGCTTTTAAGCCTAACGGTTATAACCCATAAGCTGAAATCACTCATCCCTCAACGACTCCACCGGATTGGCTAGCGCGGCACGAAGCGACTGTGTAATTACTGTTGCCAGCGCAACCATCAATACCATGAAGCCGCCGAGGAGCAACAGCCCCGCGTGAACATCAATGCGGTACGCAAAGCTTTCGAGCCATTTATTTGTCAGCCACCAAGCTATCGGAGCGCCAATGGCGAAGGCGATGACCACCATCTTCATAAAATCACGCGATAGCAAGAGAATAATGCCCGATACGCTGGCCCCCAGTACCTTGCGTATGCCGATTTCCTTGACCCGCCGGTTGATGGACAGCAGCGCAATGGCAAATAGGCCCATGCAGGAAATGAGGATGGCCAGTGCCGCGCCGCTGATGATGATGTTGGTAAAGCGCCGGTCGCGCCGGTATTGGTTGTCCGTATTTTCATCCAGATACGACCCGCCATCCGTTGCCCGCGGGTTTACTTTTTTCCATACAGCTTCCACTGCAGCAAGCGAAGCCGCTAAGTTTTCGGGCCGTACTTTTACAAAAAGGTACTCCACGGCGAATTCATTCGGATTGATAAACATCGTGAGCGGCTCTATCTGTTGCCGCAGATCCTTGAAGTTGTAGTCTTTCACCACACCGATCACTTGCATACCGTCATTGATTGGAATCGTTTGTCCCAGTATTTTCTCGATACCACCCAGCTGCGCAGCCATCTGTTCGTTGATGAGTACGGCATTCGTGTCCGTGGCAAAATCGCGGGAAAAATCCCTGCCTGCCACAAGCTGGAGGTCCAGTGTGCTGAGGTAATCATAATCTACGCGCAGCCAATGCGTGCGGATGGTACGGTCTTCATAGCCAAAGCCGACGCGTGAAGTGGCTGTGCTGCCGTCACTGCCCCTGCCGAGGTTGATATCCGAGCCGCTTACGCTTTCCACCTGTGGGAGCGAAGCCAGCGCTGCCCGCATGCGCTTCAAGGCCGTTTCCCCGTCTATTTCATCGCCGACAGGGATGCTGATGACTTCCGTTTTATTAAATCCCAGTGGGCGGGTATGGAGGTAATGTAATTGGCTGCTCATCACCAAGGTGCCGATGATGAGCACCACAGCGATGGCAAATTGCACCACCGTGAGCACGTTGCGCAAGCCACCACCCGTGCTAAGCCGTAATTTGCCTTTCAATGTCTGAATGGTGTTGACGCGCGCCATGGACCAAGCCGGATACCCACCCGCAATGGCGGTAAGGAGGAGAAATACAACGAAAAATATGGGAAAGTTCCATCCGGTAAACAGTTGGCCGATGGCCAGGGAATAGTTCATGTTGGCGTTGTATTGCGGCAGCAATGCCCATGCCAGCACGCCGCCCAGGGTCAACGCAAAGATACACACGAGCAACGACTCGGCCCAAAGTTGGGCCATCAGCTGCCAGGGCCGGCCGCCCAACGTCTTGCGCATGCCGATTTCCCGGCTACGCATGAAAGAGCCCGCCAACGAAAGGTTGACGAAGTTAGAACCCGCGATGAAGAGGATCAGCCCAGCAATAAGCAGCAGCATCCATGGAAACATTGGCGGACCACCCCCGCCGATACCCAGGCTATTCAAGTGGTATTCGCTCATTGGCAGCACCTTCAATGCCAGGTACTCACCATTTTCATCCGGGGCGGCCCCGTCGCGTTTCAGGTTGGCGATTTCGCCCTCGTAATGCGTGGCCATAAAGGGTCTCGCCTGTCTGTTGAAAGCCACCGGATCGAGTTTATCGCCCGCCCATTGAATGAACACGCTATGGTTGGCATGCCCCCATTTATCCAGGTAGCTATGGTAGTCGGGCACCATGTGCTCAAAGCGCAGCAATGTGTTGACGGTGAGGCTGGAATTGGCAGGGAGGGTTGCCATGACCGCAGCCACGACCTTATTTTGCCATTGCCCGTTGATTTGTGCTTCGACGGGTTCGCCGACCACGTCGGTACGGCCGAAAAGGTTCTTGGCCATGGTTTCGCTGATGACGATGTTATCCAAAGCATCCAATGCTGAGGCACTGCCCCAATGCAGCCGGAAGCTGAACATGTGGAGGAAATCCGGATCAACAAATTTCGTCGACGCAGCGAACTGCTTGTCGCCCTTGCGGAGTACGACGCCCCCGTTTCCGAACCGGCTCATGCGTTCCACGGCTGGAAGTTCGGCTTTCAGCGCCGGACCGAAGGGCACGGGTTTCGTTTCTCCGTATTCCTTTCCGCTGGTGGGGTTGGACACATCATAGACCAGTCCGATACGGTCGCGGTTCTCGTGAAAGTCATCGAAAGACAATTCAAACATGGCCGTGAGGAACAGCAGTATGGCGGCGGCAAAAGCCACGCTCAGCCCGAGGATGTGGATAGCCGTGAATACCGTGCGCTTGCGTAAGTTGCGGAAGGTGACTTTGATGAAATTTTTAAGCATCTTTTCGTGTTCTGTAGTCAGTGCACGGTGCCGGAGATTGGTATCCACCGCCTATCGCTGACCGTTACCGTTATTGTCTTTATATCCTTTTTATTTTTTGTTGTTTTGGGCCATCCGTTGCAATTCGCCATCACTCATCCCTAAGCGAATCCACTGGATTGGCCAAGGCTGCTTTTAACGCTTGGGAGCTGACGGTCAGGATAGCCACTGTCAAGGCAAACACTGCTGCCAACGCAAACATCCACCATTCAATGTCAATACGGTAGACAAAGGCCGTCAACCAATTGCTCATGAGCCACCATGCGATAGGTGAAGCAATGGCGGTGGCAATAACAACCAGTTTTACAAAATCGGCCGACAGCATGTGAACAATGCCCATCACGGAAGCGCCGAGCACCTTACGGATGCCGATTTCCTTGACGCGTTGCTGTGTGGTGAACGCTGCGAGGCCAAATAAGCCCATGGCCGCCACCAGGATGGTGACGAGTGCGAAAAGGTTCAACACCTTGGCCGTTCGCATTTCTTGCTGGTAAAGATCATCGTATTCTTGATCGAGGAAATGGAAGTCAAAAGGTTTATTGGGGTTCACCGTTTCCCATGCCGTTTTTATGGCGTCGATATTTTGCGCCATGGATGTGCCTTCAGCCGTCCTGACGAATACCTTGCCAAAGTAATTGTATTCGGGGAAGAGCACAATGGGTTGTATTTCCGTGTGGAGTGACGCAAAGTTGAAGTTCGCCGTTACGGCCTTGATGCGCCCTTTCCGGTTATTCATGTTTATCCATTTGCCGATGGCCTCTTCTGCGGTCCAGCCCATGGTTTGAGCGGCCAGCTCGTTGATGATGAAGGCGTATTCCCGCGCTTCGTAATCGGGCACATTGGCCCGCTGGACATCAGCATCCGTAAGAGTGCTCCCCGCCAGCACGGGCAATTCGAACACCTGCGCAAAGTCTTTTTCAACCGGAATGGCCGTAATGCTAAGCCTGAAGTCCGAATCTTTGCCATCTGCACCCATGATCGTGTATCCGCCCTGTACATTCACCGGAGAGTCATAAGAAGCCGTCACACTCTGGATGCCTGCCCGGCCAAGCGCGTCGCTTTTGAACGTTTCGATGGTTTGGCTGGAGAGGGAGGCGCCGTCCAGTACGACCACTTGCGACCGGTTGAGTCCGGTGTCTTTCGTTTGGATATAATGTAGTTGCCTTCCGGCAATGACCGTGCAGATAATGAAGAGCAGTGATATGCAAAACTGGAACACCACCAGCACTTTGCGCAATGTACCTCCATCGCGCGTGCGGGTAATCTTGCCTTTCAATACGCTGATAGGTTTGAAAGCGGATAAAACCAAGGCGGGCCACCCGCCAGCAACGAGCGAGATGACCACGAACAGCACGACAGCGCCCAGATAGAACCTGATGTCCCCCCAATGGGCCATGCTGATATTCATATGCACATAGTTGTTGAATACCGGGAGCGCCACTACGGCAAACAAGAGGCCGATACCTATGCCAAGTAAGACCATCAGCGCCGATTCAAACAGAAACTGACGAAACAACAGTCCGCGGCCTGCGCCCAATACTTTCTTCACCCCGATTTCCTGCGCCCTTTCGGCTGACCGTGCCGTCACCAGGTTGGTGAAGTTGATGCAAGCAATCAGCAATAAACCTACTGCAATAGCACCAAGGATGTACAAGTACGTGATGTTGCCTGTACCGGCAGCCTTGGAATGGAGGTGCACATCGGCAAGCGGCTCGATGTTGATAACGTATTGGTATCCTGTCTTGATGCTTTCGGCAAACAGTTCTCCAATGAAGCTATTTACCTGTTGTTGCAGGGGGGCGAACGACTTTTGGTCATTCAGCAGCAATAGCGTTACATCATTGGCTGAATGCCAGATAAGGTCGCTGGCGCGAGTCATGCTGTGGTAAGGAAGCACGGCGGAAAACTGCAGTTGCGTGTATGTAGGTGGTGTTTCTACCACCCCGGTGATTTGCCAAGGACTTTCATTGAGCAGGATGGTCCGGCCAATAGGATTTTTGCCGTCAAAATACTTTTGGGCCATGGCCGCTGTGAGGACGACCGATTGCGGTTGGCTTAACGCGGTATGTGGATCTCCCGCCACAAATGGGTAGGTTAGTATTTCAAAAAATGTACTGTCTGCGTAGATAATGCCGGATTCATTAAAAAGCCGCTCACCATGCTTCACGGCCATGGTACCGCGTCGGTATATGCGGGTTGCCTTTTCGACCTCCGAAAACTGCTCACTAAATGTAGGGGCCACGGCATTTGGGGTGACTTCCATATACCGCATTTCAGGGTCTTCCGGTGATTGGTATCCTGCGGTTACCCATGCAATTCGCTCGGCATATGGATGAAATCGGTCTACCCGCGATTCGTTGAGCACGTAGGTGCCAAGGAGTAGGAAGCAAGCAATTCCCAACGAAAGACCCAAAATGCTGATGATGGCTGAAGTTTTATTCTTCCAAAGATTGCGCCACGCGGTTTTCATGTGGTTTTTTATCATTTTTTTCGTGTTCGGTGATTGGGTCCGTAGCTGGGATCTTCATCGTATTCAGTGCCACATACCTCAAACCACTTACGCAGCAACTATGCCAAAAAAATAACATTTTGATAAACAGTGTTTTATGTTGGTTGTTGGGCGGATAAGTGTTCGATGTCGTACAGTTGTTGTTCGGATGCGGACATTGTGCCGATGTCAGCACTGGATGGCCCGTCCGCTACATTTGAGACGTATGTCGTCTTATGGTATGACGGGTGTGGCGCTTCACTCATCCCGAAGGCTGTCCACCGGATTGGCCATCGCTGCCCTGACGGCCTGCCAGCTTATGGTGAGCAGTGCAATCACCCCTGCGGCCAGTCCCGCTACGGCAAACATCCACCACTGGATATCGATACGATACGCAAAATCGGCCAACCAGTTGTTCATTGCCCACCACGAAATAGGGGAAGCAACGACTAATGCAATGCCAATCAACTTCGCAAAGTCCCTGATTAGCAGGCGGACGATGCCGCCGACCGTCGCGCCCAGTACCTTGCGGACGCCGATTTCTTTGGTCCGCTGATGCGCCATGAAGGTGACCAGTCCCAGCAGCCCCAGGCACGCCACGAAAATCGTAAGGCCTGCGAATACGCCCAGTACGGTGCCCGTTTTCCGTTCTACGGTATACATGTTATTTATCCGCTCATCCAAGAACGAATACGAAAAAGGCAAATCGGGGTGAAGTGCATCATACCGTTCTTCCATGGTCTGCAGCAGCCCTGCCAGGTTGCCCGGCTTGGCCTTCACGATGAGGTTACCGAAGTTATCGTTCATCACCATGACCAGCGGCGTAATGCGTTCATGCAGCGACCGAAAATGGAAATCCTTGACGACACCGACTACCCGTAGGTGCCTGTTATCGCCATTGACCAGTATTTGGCCCAGTGCGCCGTTCGCCCAGCCAAAAGCGCGGACCGCCGCTTCATTGACGATAGCGCTCAGGGAGTCGGTACCAAACGCTTTGGAGAAATTCCGGCCGGCCGCCAATTCGATGCCCAGCGTGGGGATATAATGCTCGTCTACGTCGTAGCGCAGCGTTTTGACCCACTGGGACGGGGCATCCAGCGGGTGCACGAAGAAATTGTTGCTGAAAGAAGCTCCCGCAGGCACAAAGGGAGAGTTGGTCACCTGCGCGATATGCGGATCCAGTAGGAGCTGTTGTTGGAACACCGCTTCATTTTTGCCCAATGGCCAGGTCTGCAACACCAGCAAGTGCTCCTTGTCATATCCGAGGTTTTTATGTTGCATATAGTGGAGCTGACGGTACACTACCGTGGTGGCGACCATCAGCCCGATGGAGATAAAAAATTGGAAGATGACCAGGCCACTCCGCAACCCGAGGTGATTGTCGGCAGGCGTCAACTTGCCTTTTAAGGTCGCTGCCGGTTTGAAAGCCGATAGGAAAATGGCAGGGTAGCCCCCGGCAAGCAGGCCCACGGCCACTCCCACCAGCAGGATTGCCGGCCACACCTGCCAGTGGAGCAGGAAGTCAAATGACAAGGCCTTCCCCGCAAGTTGGTTGAATAGCGGCAACGTCCCATAGGCCAGTCCGATGGCCATTGCCATGGCGACAAACGCCAGGAGCAGTGACTCCACGAAAAACTGGCCGGTCAGGGCTGCCCGCGTGGAGCCAAGGACCTTGCGCATGCCTACCTCTTTGGCCCGCTTGGAGGCACTCGCTGTAGCGAGGTTCATGAAATTGATGCTGGCGATGAGGAGAATGAATAGGGCAACAACTCCGAAAATATACACATAGTGGATGTTTCCGGGAGTACTTAGGTGGTCGGCGACGTCCGAGCGCAGGTGGATGTCGGTGAGGGGCTGTAGGTGCAGGCCAATGTCGTTGCCCGCCTTCCGGTGTTCGCTATAGGTCATGCCGAAGGCCGCCGGAAACTGCGGGCCGGCATATTTTTCAAACAGTTCAGGCAGTTTGCTTTCGAGCGTACGGTAGTCGGTCCCTGGTCGGAGTACGAGGTAGGTGTAGTAGCCCGATTCCATCCAGGACGTAGATGCTGATCCAGTGAAACTGGCCATTGAAACGACAATATCGAAGTGGAAATGCGAATTCTGGGGCATGTTTTCCATGATTCCCGTCACTTTGATGGGGGTGGCGTCGTCACGGACGGCTATTTCCTTGCCCAGTGCATCAGTTGTGCCGAAAAATTTACGGGCCGCATCTTCAGAAACAACGGCCGTGTAGGGCGCAGCCAGTGCCTGCTGCGGATTCCCCTGTATCAACTGAAAGCTGAAGACATCAAAGAAGTTGGCATCGGCAAAAGCCATTTCTTCTTCCTGAAACAGCTTGCCATTGATTTCAAAAATGGGCCGACCGGCGGTACGGAAGCGTGTAGCCATTTCCACTTCCGGAAACGCTGCCACCATCGCTTGGGCCGTGGGCGGCATGACGTTGGCTTCTTTAATTTCCCCTCCGGGCACCGTTCCGCCGAACACCACCCGCACAATGCGGTCTGCTTTTTCGTGGAAGCGGTCATAACTCCATTCATCGTACACATAAAGGCCGATGAGCAGGCATGCGGCCAGGCCTATGGCCAAGCCAACGATGTTGATGGCCGCGAATATCCGGTTGCGCAGCAAATTGCGCCAAGCGATTTTGAAGGAATGATAAACCATGAACTTGCGTTTTGCGGGTACCTTGCAAGTCGCTCAAGTGTCCTATCAAGGCCCCTGCCAACGGACGTGCAGTAACTGCGCCAAAAACACAATTTGTTTATAATCAGCAGTGTTGTTGTCTGTATTGTCCGGTGGGTGTCCGATATCGGACACCGCTTGTTCGCATATGGGCAATGCCCTTATGGCTCCAGCACGTGCACCGTCAGGTGCGAAGCATGGTCGCCACCGTGATAGACGCGATGAGTAGCTTTGACGAAATCCGAGTCCTTCGCATGATAGATGTCCATAAATTGCTGCGGATTGCGGTCAACGAGCGGAAACCACGAGTTTTGAATCTGCACCATGATACGATGGCCTTTTTTGAAGGTGTGGCCCACGTCAGGCAGACTGAAATTAACGGGTGTTACCTTGCCCGGCACGAACGGCTCCGGATGCTCGAAACTGTTTCGGAACTTGCCGCGCAGCACCTCGCCACGCACCAGCATCTGGTAGCCGCTCAAGTTTTTTCCTTCATAGCCCAGCCCTGCGGAGGTAGTATCCTCGGGATGTTCATCAATGAGTTTCACGATATAGTCGGCGTCCGTCCCGGAGGTCGATGCAAATAGGTTGGCCAGTAAGGGACCGGCCAAGGTGATATCTTCGGTCAGTACGTCCGAACGGTAGACCTTTACATCCGGGCGCTGCGCAGCGAAACGCTGGTCGTCTATCATGTATTCACGGCTACGTCGCTCGTGTACGCCGGCTTGGTACGGCACCGGTGAAGCCGGATCGCTTACATATTCATCATAGCCTTCGGCGGGAGCCTTTTCGAAGCTCAGTCGACCATTTGCTTGGAGATACAGCTGCCGTGGTGCTGCTGCTTTTGGCGGCCAGCTATCAAAGTGCTTCCACTCGTTGCTTCCCGTTAAGAAAATGGTGGCCTCCGCAGCATCGAACGTCCCCTTGTCCTTCAGGTAATAGTTGAAAAAAGGGAGCTGGAGCTGTTCTTGATACCAAGCGCTGGTGGGTTGGTGGAATTGGATGTCGCCAAAAAAGTCGCCCGTACTACGTACCCAGCCCCCATGGAACCACGGGCCCATCACGAGATGATTGGCTGCATCGGGATTATTGGCCTTGATGCTGTCATAAACGACAAAAGGGCCCAGCGCATCTTCGGCATCGAAGAACCCACCTACGGTCATCACAGCGGGCTTCACATCGTGCAGGTGGCGGGCAATTTCGCGGGCCTGCCAGAAGGTGTCCAGTGTGCCGTGCCGCATGAGGTCATTCCAAAACGCTACGCTATCGCCGAAATACCGCTCGTTGACATGCGGCAAAGCACCGAGTTCCAGAAAAAACTGGTAGTTGTCACGGTAGGAAAACGGTACAGCGTTATTGAATTGGTCCGGCGTAAGCGGCTTGGGCCGGGGTACACCAAAGCGGCTGTAAAAATTAAACGCATCCATCAGGAAGAACGCACCATTGTGGTGAAAGTCGTCACCTCGAAACCAGTCGGTCACCGGAGCCTGTGGCGACACCGCTTTCAATGCTGGGTGAGCATCAGGCAGGGCGGCGGTAGAATAAAAGCCAGGATAAGAAATGCCATAAATCCCCGCCCGCCCGTTGTTGTGCGGTACGTTTTTGATGAGCCAGTCGATGGTGTCATACGTGTCGCTACTTTCGTCGATGTCACGGTCGCTTTTCTTATCAGCCACGTGTGGCCGGATGTCTTTGTACACTCCTTCGCTCATCCATCGACCACGGACATCCTGGTATACGAAGATATAACCTTCACGAGCAAAGTTGGAGTCCGGCCCCAGGGTCGCCTTGAGCTGGTCTTCCCCGTAAGGGGCAACGGCATAGGGCGTCCGGTTGATGAGCAGCGGATATTGCTGGCTCGTATCTTTTGGGATGTAAATGGCGGTGAAGAGTTTTATACCATCCCGCATCGGGATCTGCCGTTCGATTTTTGTGTAATGGCGTTGGATGTATTCGGCTTCAGTCAATTGATCGGCCGTCGTACAGCCCCACGCCATGACAATCCCAAAGAGCAAAACGGGTAATAATTTGTGCATAGTCAGGTTTTTCGACAAACTTAGATAAATTCACTTTTATATCCAATATAATTGTTTGTCGTATAAGGCAAACCTTATTCCTTCAATCCGCTTTCACCGGTACACATGACTCACAATCACTCATTCCTCAGGGAATCTACCGGGTTGGCCGTCGCCGCTTTCATTGCCTGGAGGCCTACCGTTGCCAGTGCAATGACCAGCGCCATCGATCCCGCTACGGCAAACATCCACCATGCCATGTCGATTCGGTAGGCAAAATCTTCCAGCCAATTATTCATGGCCCACCACGCAATGGGCGAGGCGATGAGGACGGCCAAGCCTATCAGTTTCATGAAGTCTTTGGAAAGTAGACGGACAATGCTGCCTTCGGTGGCGCCCAGTACTTTCCGTATGCCGATTTCCTTGGTACGGAGTTGCGTTGCGAAAATGACCAATCCCAGTAAACCGATGCAGGCAATTACGATGGATAACATGCTGAAGATGCCGATGATTTCGGCCGTGCGCTGATCCGAAGCATATTGCATGGCCAGTTCCTCCCGAAGGAAGCTATGTTCAAAAGGCAAGTCAGGCGAAAAAGATTGCCATAGTTGGCTGATTTGCTGGAGTACTGGCGATAAGCCTCCGGGTTTCACGCGGATGACGATGTTTGAAAAAAAACCATCGTAGGTGTGTGAGGATTCATGGAATAACGCAAACGGTTGGATGGGGACGTGCAACGATTCCGTATGAAAATCTTTCATTACCCCGATGATTTGGTATGACTCCGCGGCGTTGCCGCCGGGATAATTGATAAATTTGCCCACCGGTTGTTTGTAGCCCATACGTTTGGCGGCCGTCTCATTGATGAGCACCGTACGGGAGTCGTCATACCCGTCCGCAAAGTTCCGGCCAGCGACCAGCGAGATGCCCATGGTTTCGATAAAATCTGCGTCCGTCAAGTACGAAACGAGCGTGATGTCTTTGACTACCGGTTCATCTCCGGCACTTGGTAGCGGCACGTAGAAGTCTCCATGGCCTCCCCTGCCGGGTAGGCTGGACGTGATCGAAGCATTGTTTACCGCCGAGAGGCGTTTCAGCTCCTCCTTGAAGCTGTTTTGCTGATTGCCGAGGCGCTCACTGTTTGAAATCACCAGCACGTTTTCTTTATCCAGCCCCAGATCGTGCAGTTGTGTGTATTTCAGTTGCTGGTAGACAACAAGTGTACAGATGGCCAACGCAATCGAAATCGTGAACTGGAAAACAATCAAGCCACTTCGGATACTGCCATTGCTTCCTGAAGCGGCTGGAATTTTCTGCCCTTTTAGCACTGCTACCGGCTTGAATGCACTGAGGTAAAAGGCCGGATAGCTACCCGCAAGCAATGCGCATACCAATACGAGCAGCGCCAAGTATACCCAGCTGCCTGCTGCCCACAACGTTTCAAAAACGATTGTTTTACCGGCTATTTGATTGAAATAAGGGAGCGTCCAATAGACCAGTACCAGTGCCATCAGGCAAGCAAAACTGCTTAATATCGTTGCTTCGGCAAAAAATTGCCGGGCCACTTGCAAGCGGGTGGAGCCGATGACCTTACGTACCCCAATCTCTTTTGCACGTTTGGAAGCGCCGGCGGTAGAAAGGTTCATGAAGTTTACGCAAGCCAACAACAGGATAAACAGGGCGATGACGGCAAAGAAGTATACGGTCTTGATACTGCCTTGATCGGTGACCAGCGAGGTAATGTCGGCAGAATGCAAATGGATATCGAGCAACGGCTGGAGGCTCAAATCCCATTTGCCTCCTTTCTTTAGAAACTCATCGTAAGGCTGGCCAATGCGCTGGAAAGCGCTGACTGCATGCTGGCGCATCATCGCCGGAAATTTGGCTTCCAAGCGCTTGATGGCTGCAGCATCGGTGGCTGCCTGGGGTTTGAATTTGATGTATGTGGCTACATTCAACCACACCCAGCTCCAGTCAAAATAACGGACATTTTCAGCATTGGAAATGGGAATGAGAAAGTCAAACGTGAGCGAACTGGGGGTAGACGGGAAGTCCACCACTCCGGTGACCGTATAAGGTTGTTCGTCGCCTTCAATGTACAGCTCCTGGCCTATCGGGTTAGCATCGCCAAAATATTTCTTGGTCATGGCCTCCGTCAGTACAATGCTGTGCGGATCGGTCAGGCAGGTACGGCGGTCACCTGTTCGTAACGGATAGGCAAGCACCTGCAGGAAGTTGGAGTCGACGCCCAATATACCCTGTTCATTGAACCGGTTTTCCCGATTGGCCCCCTCGCCTGTGTGGACGATCTTTTGTCCGGGGCGATAGAGCCGTGTATAGCTTTCGATTTCGGGAAATGTTTCCATCAACGTCCTACCGGCAGGCGGCGGCGTATAGCCAGCGTAAAATTCCTCTTCACCCATTTTACCATTGATATTTACACGGAAAATGCGGTCGGCATCCGCAAAATGCCGGTCATATTGGTATTCATGCTTGATGAAAAGTGCAATCAGCATGACGCAGGCCATGCCCAAGGTTAGGCCGAACACGTTAATGAGGGCTTGGGCCCTATTCCGAACGGCGTTTCGCCAAGCGGTTTTAAAATAGTTCTTTATCATATCATTATGCGTTACGCGTTGAGTTTTATGCAATATCATTCATCCCTCAGCGATTCAACAGGATTGGCTATAGCGGCCCTGTATACCCTGACGCCGATGGTGGTCAGGGCAATCGCCAATGCCGCTAGCATAACGGCCAGAAACAACCATGCCGATAGATCGATACGGTAAGCAAAACCGTTGAGCCAATCCTGCATAAAGTAATACGCCAATGGCATCGCAACAAAGAAGGCAATGCCCACGAGGTAAATAAATTCTTTCGAGAAAAGATACACAATACTGGTCACACTTGCACCAAGTACCTTCCGGATACCGATCTCTTTAACCTTTTGGCCCAGCATAAACGAGACTATCCCATACAAACCAATACTGGAGATGATGATGGACAGGATAGCGAAGAATTGATAGGCTGTGGCCATTTTCTCTTCCTGCTCATAAAACTTGTTGATGGTATCATCCAAAAAAGATGCCTCGTAATAGTGTTCTGGATAAAGGGCTTCAAATTGCTGTTTAATCTCATTCAGCGTCTTCCTACCCGCATTTGCTTCAAGTTTTACCCCGGCAACATAATAGCGGCTTTTGTCCGTCCCCATAATGATCGGGCTGATTTCTTCGCGCAGGGAATTTGGGGTATAGTCCTTGACCACACCGGAGATTGTCATCCATGGCGATGCAAAACCGATGCGGATACGCCGTCCAATAGCGTCCGCTGCCGAAGCCAAGCCAAGCCGCTGCACCATGGTTTCGTTGATGACAGCTTCCCGCAAAGTGTCGCTGGCTACGTAAGGCCGTCCGGCTGCCATGGATAAGCCATAGCTTTCAAAATAATCTGCATCAGCGAATTTCAAGAATGCAGGAAAGTCGATGTCGTCCGACGTATCGCCGTCAACGTAAAAGTTGGACGACCATTTATTGTCTGATGATGGTACATCGCTGGCAAAACTTACCGATTTAACGTTGGGCAGCTGCAACAATTGCTGCTTGAATACCGGCATGCGCTGCTGTTCGCCGTCTGACGGTACTTGTATCGTATACAGTGTAGACTGGTCAAAGCCCAGATCGGCATCGCGGATAAAAGCCATCTGCTTGACCGCTACCAGGGTGCCTATCATGAGCAATTGGGCAATGGCAAACTGCACGGCAACCAGCCCCTTGCGCAACGACACCCCGCCAATCTGGGAAGTGTTGATTTTGTTTTTCAGTGCTATCACAGGCTTAAAACCAGAGGTGACCAAAGCGGGATAAAGTCCCGAGAGGAAGGTGAGCGCCAGTAACGAAAGCAATAAGAAAATCAGCGTGTCCGTCTGGAGCAAATCCGGGTTATCCGGCATGTTTGAAAGGTGGTGAATGTAGGGTAGTGCGCCATAAGCCAAGGCTACGGCCACAAGCAAGGCTATCAAAACCAGCAGGAAGGTTTCGCCGAAGGATTGTGCAATGAGGCTCCCCCTGCTGCCACCCAGCACCTTGCGCACACCGATTTCTTTGCCCTTTCCTAGTGCCTGTGCCGTACTCAGGTTCACGAAATTGATAGCAGCCATCAGCAAAATAAACACCCCGATAAGCGCCAGTGTCGTCAGTGTCGATCGATTGATTTGACGGTGGTCAATGGTCCCATACCGTGCATCAAAATGAATGTTGCTGAGTGGTTGGAGGTGAAGTATCCGGGTGGAGGCCCCCTGATTGTCGAAATATTTCTTGGTGAGCACGTCCAACTGCCTTGCTGCGGCGTGGGCATCGTGCTGGGGGCCGAGCAGTATATAAAGCTGCGTACTACTACTCACACTTTTCCAGTCATCAGGCCCGTAATCAAATAAGTGGGTATTTGCTTCAAGCGTAGGAAAAGAAACAAGCAATCGATAGGGGAAGTTGCTGTTTTCACGGGCATTTTCCACTACTCCAGCTACTTTTAGTGGGATCTCGTTGGCGAACACAAGATCGCGGCCGACAGCCGCTTGCCAGGAACCGAAATAGCGTGACGCCGTTTCGCGGTCCAGCACGACATGGTTGGGATTCGCCAATACCTCAGCGTTGCCGGCCAGCCAGGTGGCGTCAAAGAGGTGGAAGAAACCAGCTGAGGTAAAGAGTGCGAGCTCGGAGTACTTGTCTATGTGATTGGCATTATTGGTTACATTGACTTGGCCACCCGAAGCATATAGGGGTACAACCGCTTCAAGCTGCGGCATGTCTACGCTGAGCGCCTTGGCCAGCGGGGCAGCCACCCCTTGGTTATAATCGGATGAATTTCCATATTGTGTTTCTGTGACGACGCGATAGACGCGCTGGTAGTTTTTGTGAAACCTATCAAAGCTCCATTCGTATTGGATGACGACGAAGAGTATCAATGCCGCAGCTATCCCCAGGGATAAGCCGGAGATGTTGATAAGGGATGTCCGCTTATCGCGGATGAGGTTTCGCCAAGCGATTTTTAGGTAGTTTCTGATCATGGCCTTTTGGCATTAAAGGATAACCCGAAATACGCCGCACGTTACGCGCCAAAAAAACAAAGGGTTCATAATCAGTTTTTTGTGATGCTTCTAGTTGCGAAGGGTGTTCGATTCCGTACACCTGTTGCCCAGATACGTACAGTTGTGATACCGTCATTGGCCGATTCAGGAGCTGGTACAGGACGCAGGGAAAGCTTGGCTGGGGCGCCTGAAATCGCTATGGCGAAGTCCGGCCAAACCATACATTCCGTGCGCGGGGGACACTGATGTAAAAGCCTACCACGTGTCCGGCGTCGTTGCGTTTGAAGGCAAGCGTACTTTGCTGATTTGCCGCTTGAAAGGAATTTGCGCCGGTCTGTTTCAACTGCAGTGGGCGCTGGCGGCCCTCTTTCCATATCACCTGCGCCGAACCGCCTTCGGTAATCACCTGCATGGCCCCTCCACATTCGGGGCTTTCATAATATCCCGCAATATCGGCGGGTAGCGCTAGAACCTGATCAGCGGCAGTGTCCCGGTTGTTTTCGGTGGGAATATCCGTGTCCCTCCGATTGCCAAAAAAAATGGCCGCCAAGCCGTTATTAATATTGCCCACGTTGGTGCTGCCGTTATTGGAGAGCAGTGCGATGGAGAGGTCTTCAGTTGGATAATAGGTCAGTAGGGCTCGGTACCCCGCTGTGGATCCCGTATGGTAGACACGAGGATGAGATAGGTATTCATCCACCATCACGGCACTGGCATACGTGATGGGTGTTCCATCATTCAGTACGCCCGTTTCGGTCCGTAGTTTCAGCAGATTGGGGGCGCCAAGGGGCGTGCTCCTCCAGCTCCGGTTCCATTTATCCAAATCCTTGGTGGTGGTCAGTAGTGCTGCGTGACCATAGGTGTTTTCGAAAGGCATGTCGGTAGCGAAGCCCTCCTGTGAGCGGCTATATCCGGTAGCTCTTCCCTTCACTACCCGTTGGTGGTTGTCACGCCAGGACGTGCTGCGCATGCCGAGATGGTCGAAAATACGCATTTGCGTAAATTCAGGAAGCTTTTGACCGGACACACGTTCTGCGATAATGGTGAGCAGCGTATAGTTGGAGTTGCTGTAGATGTATTCATCGCCGGGTACATTGTTGAGCGTGGGTTGTTTGACAATATACCCCAATGCGAGATTGTTGGTATATTCCCGACTGCCACGGGGCCATCCCCCCAGTCCGGCGAGCGCACCCCAGTCCTTTAGTCCACTGGTATGGTTCAGTAAGTGTCTTATGGTGATGGTATGAGCGTATTCGGGCAATTCCGGCACATACTTCCGCGCCGGATCGTCAAGCGTAAGTTGGCCATCTTGTGCAAGCAGCAGGATGGCGGTCGCCGTAAACTGCTTGGATACGGAGCCCGCTTCAAAGATGGTGCTGTCTGTGACTGGGACTCCATATTCGAGGTTGGCCATTCCTATATGTTTGTGGTAGATGGTCTGTCCGCCTTGACTGATGGTGAGCGACAGGCCGGGATCTGCCGCTTGGTAGGAAGACAGCAACGAGTCGATCCGGAGAGCAAAGTCGGTTGCCGGTTGAGCATGGCTAATGACAGGAAGGGCTAAGCTGATAAAAAATAGGGCTAAAGCGTGTTTGACCTGAAGATTCATGGCTATAATGTTTTTTTTGACGTTAAGTGCTTTCAAAAATGAAAAAAATACAGATAA
This sequence comes from Parapedobacter sp. ISTM3, assembly GCF_016533505.1. Taxonomy (NCBI): domain Bacteria; kingdom Pseudomonadati; phylum Bacteroidota; class Sphingobacteriia; order Sphingobacteriales; family Sphingobacteriaceae; genus Parapedobacter; species Parapedobacter sp. ISTM3. The sequence continues at coordinate 78,779 of NZ_JAENGN010000010.1, forward strand.
ATATTGATTATTTATCAATATAAATTGGATTACGCGCATATTTGTTAATCTAACTTATGTTTTTTTAATAAAATTTAAACGTTGAATGGGATTTTTTTAGAAAATGGGGTCTATTATTGTGTAGAATGTGTGTTGTCTGTGTCTTTTTGAAAGAAAATGTTAAAAAATTGATTTATATGTACAAACAGTATTGGATTTTTCTTGTATTCATTGTCGGGTTTACATCGTTCACTATAGGACAGGAGCTCAAGCCCAAGGCGGTTTATTATCCAGGACCGCAATGGGAAGTGGTCGATAGACCGGAAGTACTCGGGCTGTCCAGCGCCGGTTTAGCAAAGGCAAAGGAATATGCAGGGACCATAAACACCGCTGCCGTAATGGTCGTCGTCGACGGAAAAGTGGCCTACCAATGGGGGGATGTCGACAAAAAATTTAACACGCATTCGATACGGAAAAGCTTTTTGAGTGCAATTTATGGAAAATATGTACAGGCCGGGCTTATCGACTTGGATGCCACGATGGCTGATTTAGGTATTGACGATGTCGAAGGCTTATCGGAGGAAGAGCTGAAAGCCACCGTGCGGGATTGCCTCAAAGCCCGCTCAGGTGTATATCATCCTGCACTGTACGAATCAGCAGGCATGAAGCGGCTCAAGCCAGCACGGCATTCGGAAAAAGCCGGCACACACTGGTACTATAATAATTGGGATTTTAATGTGCTCGGAACGATCTTCGAGCAGCAGACTAAACAAAAGATTTTTGAGACCATCGAATCCGATATCGCTAAACCAATCGGTATGCAAGACTATACTGCAGCAGATGGGTCTTATGTCAGCGGCGAGGAATCCAAGCACAATGCCTATCCCTTCCGGGTCACGGCGCGCGATCTGGCCCGTTTTGGATGGTTAATGCTAAACCACGGAAAGTGGCTTGACAAGCAAGTCATTGACAGTGCGTGGGTTGAAGAAAGCACGCGCTACCATTCAGATGCAGCGTTATACAGCTCCTCGGGCTATGGTTACCTGTGGTGGGTAGCGCGGGACTTCAACAAATACCCGCATCTGCAACACGTGCATGTACCGGAAGGTTCGTATTCGGCCCGTGGTTCGGGCGGACACCTCGTTGTTGTCATCCCCGATTTCAACATGGTTGTGGTACATCGTGTCAACACGGATATCCGAGGCAACAGCGTTTCATACGAAGACTTCGGAAGACTATTAGGGTTGATTCTCGATGCCCGGATGTAATGATCGTCAATGCTTAAAAATCTACACAAATAACTAATGTATTCAACACTGCGTTACCTCTGCGGCATTGCCGCTACTTCATTCCTTTTGGCCGGTTGTGGCAGTAAATCAGATGAACCCTACCGCGTGGCCGTAGTGGCCTATCAGCATGAAACCTGTACCTTTTGTCCGGGTGGGGATACGGAAATTGAAGACTGGACCTGGAAAAAACCTTATATCGAAGATGAGGAATTGCTCTCCTCCGATAGTTACGTGCGTGGATTCGTCAATACCGCCAGGCGGTATGATGATTTGGAACTTGTCGGCATCAAAAGCCCGTCTGACGTGTTCGGCGGTTCGTCCCGGAGCTGGAATTCCAAAGCCAGCTTTGAACATTTCATGGATATTATCCTTTCGGATATCGAAGCGCATATGCCCATTGACGGCGTGTACTTGGCACTTCATGGCGCAATGGCTGTACGGGATGTACCCAAGCCTGAAGCGGAGATAGCCAAACGTATCCGAGAGTTGGTCGGAGACGATGTACCCATCGTGGCATCATTTGATTTACACGGCAACGAAGACGAAGAATTCCTGCGTTGGGCGGATGGCTCGTTTGTCACCAAACAATATCCACATTACGATTCATACCTTCAGGGCGAGCGTTCGGCACACTATCTCCGGCGGATGCTGAAGGGCGATTACCAGCCCACAACGGCTTCTGTCAAGCCTCCTATCCTCACCGCATCGGTGGTACAGTGGACCGGCCAGTCGCCGTCGATGAATATCATGGAGCGCGCACGGCGTTGGGAGGAACGGGTGCCCGATGCCTTCGTAAGCGTGTTCTACGGATTTGCATGGGCCGATACGCCTGACGGGGGCATGCTCGTGCAGGTGATGACGAATAATGACCAAGCTTTGGCCGATTCCATTGCCAAGGATATGTACGATTACATTTGGAGTGTCCGCGAAGATTTCGCCCGGGGCGAGTATCCGATGCCGCGGGAAGCGGTGCAGCAGACGAATAAAGCGATTGCCGGAGGCAAGACGCCCGTCGTTCTGGGGGATTATTCCGACCGGCCCGGTGATGCCACGTGGATTCTGGATGAGTTGATCAAGCAGCAAACTAGCGGCGTATTATATGCCGCACTGACTGATGCCAATGCCCTTGAAAAGTTGAAGCAAGGCGGTGCAAAAGCAGGGGACGCCTTCGATATGGAAGTCGGTGGTTATACCGGCGAACAGGCGGGTAAGCCGGTCCGCGTTACAGGGATCATCCGTTACCTCGGCCCGATGTGGAACTACGATTATGTAGCTGCCGTTGATTTCGGTAAAGACAATGTGCTGGTTATCGCACCAACTTACACACAGATTATCGAAGCACATCGGCTACGCAACGATGTGTTCAACGTCGACGACTTTGACGTAGTTGTGCTGAAGTCGCGCGTGCATTTCCGGCGCGGATTTGACGAAAATGGTTATGCAAAAGAAATCATCTTGGTCGATGCCCCCGGTGACTGGTTTGGGACAACCCGATTAGGGGCACTCGATTATCAGCACACACCAGTGGACAAACTCTATCCATTTGGGGACGGCGATTGGTAGCAACTTCACCGCAACCTGAATACGTTGTACGTTCTTCAATCAAATTTCAAAAATGAAGCCAGACGACATAGCGATCGCAGATGAAAAGCAGCTAATGAGCGCACTTCAGCAAGGCGATAAAGCAGCTTTTAACACGTTGTATGAACGCTATTGGGAACGGGCCTATAACGATGCATATAAGCGTGTAAGGGATCCCGAATTGGTAAAGGATATCTTGCAGGAAATTTTTGCGGCTATCTGGCTGAATCGAGAAAAGCCCATTGACAATATGGAAGCGTATATCAGGACAGCTGTCCGGAACCGGGTTTTTAAGTTGGCGAAGAAGCTGAAAGCAACCTGCCCGCTGACAACGGGGATGGACGATCAACTGGCGACACACTTAGCGGCTGATCAACTCGTGCGCGCCGACGAATTCAATGTCGCATTTGAACGGCTCTTGGCCGATCTGCCGCCTCAGCGGCAGAAGATTTTCCGGTTGCGTTTCCAAGAAGACCTAAGTACCAAATCCATTGCTGAACGTATGGGGATTACCCAAAAGACGGTACAGAATCAGCTCGGAAAGGCAATGGAAAATATACGCGGGGGGTTGGTGCAGTTGCCAATACTCGTTTACATGATCAAAGTCATCTGGCCATAGCTAAGGAGGATGATTCAACAGATTTCGGATAGCAGCATACAGGGTAAGTAAACTAAGGAAGATGCAACGTGCAAAAATCAGGCGGCTGATTTTGAAATATTTGAAAGGAACGGCCTCCAAGGAGGAAATCCGCGACATTATCGCTCACTATGATGAGTTTGACCATGCGCCGGATTTTACTCCATCATTGGAGGAGACAGCGAAAAACCGGCTGAAAGAGAGCATTCATACCGGTATATGGAAGCTTGTTGATCAGCGGGAGCGGCGGTTTCGGTTGTGGCCACCCAAGAAGTGGGCGATACGTCTGGCAGCAGCAGCCATGGTGGTCATCGGCTTTACCCTAATGATGTACTTGATGAGGTACGGAGGCGAAGTAGATATTGTCAAACGTACCGACCTTGTTTATTATGATGCGGATGCAAACAGCATGATTATGCTTCCTGACAGCAGTTCGGTTTTACTCAGCAAGGGCAGCCGGCTGGGGTACGCGGCAACGATGGCAGAGGAAAATGAGCGAGTGGTGATATTGGAAGGGCAGGCGTTTTTTGATATCCGAAAAAACGAGCAACAGCCTTTTGTGGTACATGCCGGCCAGTTGGAGGTACATGTGCTGGGCACAGCGTTCAATGTAAAGGCCATAGACCGTGAAGAACAGGTGACAGTCACCGTTAGGCGTGGGCGCGTGCGCGTGGATGAGCAACAGCAGCCGCTTGAAACGTTGCTTCCTGCGCAACAATTGGGCTATGACGTGCGGCGTAAGACGTATAAAAAGCAGCAAGTCCATTCTTCGGCATACCTTGATTGGCAGCATGTGGGCGATTTGAAGTTCGAGAACATCAGTGTGAAGGAAGCGTGTGGCGTATTCGAGCGCAATTTCGGTGTTTACTTTGCATTTAAGGACAGCCATATCGGTGACTACCGGTTTACTACACGCTTCGCGAGTGACGAGCCGATGGAAAAAGTATTAGCCAGCATCTGTGCATTTACCAATGCGACGTATACGTTTGACAGCGCAGGCAAAAAGGTAATCTTTTCCTCCCGTTGACAAGACGGTGGTCGCCCACTGCATGCCGCATTATTTTTAACGATTTTCAAGATAAAGAATAGCGCGATGTTCACTCGTATTTGCTTGCCACCATAGACGGAGCCAGACAAGACGTACTTGACGTTTGGTGGCGTTAACGACAGAAAAAGTTTGCGACAATTAGGTACAACAAAAACAATAAATAACAAGATGAATTGGTATTTACTACGTATAGCAACCCAGTTACTCACGGTGTTGTTCATGTTGTCGAATAGCGCGCTATTCGGCCGGAACAATACGGCGGTCCAATCCATAGAAAAAATATATGTTCAGATTGAGCTAAAAAATGGATCGCTTATCCAAGCGCTTCAGTTGATTGAACGCCAGAGCCCCATTTTCTTTATGTACAACCCTGAAGATGTTAAAGGCGTCGAACACCTAACCGTCAGCGGCAAGCGGCAATCCGTCGCCGCGCTTTTGAAAACCATGCTTGCCAATACCAAGCTGGAGTTTAAGCAGGTCGATTCACGCGTGCTCATCGTTCCGGTCGGCGCCGGTCAAACCCGTGCAGCGGCGGATGCAGCCGCTACGATGGCAGCCCATCGGCAAGACGGACGCGTATCGGGCAAAGTCGTCGACGCCACGGGCGTACCTATTTCAGGTGCGACCGTAAAAATGGCGGGGCCGCGCGATTTCAGCCAGTCTACCAACCAGGAAGGGAATTTTTCGTTCACTGGCGTGCCTTTTGGCACGTATGAGGTTACGATTTCGTCCTTGGGCTATGTGGAGCAGCAGACTACCGTTGAACTACAGGCAAGCAATACCAATTTTCAGCTCAACATTACTTTGCAGGAGCGTCTAAGCGAGCTGAGTGAAGTCGTGGTCGTCGCCTATGGCCAGCAGGAGCGTTCTTCGTTTACGGGGGCGGTAAGTACACTCAAAGGGGAAGACATCGCCAGCACGCCGCGGGTGAGCGTGCAGGAAAGTTTCCAAGGCAATCTTGCCGGCGTGCAGGTCAGCAATGGCAACGGCCAGCCGGGGTCTGTGCCCGATATCCGGATCCGGGGGATCGGATCGATCAACGCGGGCAGCCAACCGTTGTACGTGGTTGATGGTGTACCCATCGAAACCTTCGATTTGACGGGCTACGGTACCAACACCATTGCCGGGATATCGGCTAATGATATCGAATCCATATCTGTACTAAAGGACGCCTCTTCCGCCTCGCTGTATGGCTCACGCGCAGCCAACGGTGTGGTGCTGATCACCACCAAAAGTGGCGCTTCCGGCCGGACAAAGCTCAATGTCGGGTTTCAGCAAGGATTTAACAGCGATGCGCTGAACGACCGGAACAAGCCTTTAAGCACGCCTGAGATGCTGGAACTGCTGCGTGAGGGATGGGCCAATGCGGGTCAGGATCTGTCAACGTTCAACGAGCGCGTTATTGAGGCCAATAATATTGATACGACCATCAATACCGACTGGGCGAAGGAGCTACTGCGTACCGGCCGCTTCAGCCAATACGACATCAATGCAAGCGGCGGAAATGACAAGAGCAATTTCTATCTATCTGCCGGATATATGGAGTCCCAATCCGTATTGATTGGGGTAGATTACGATCGGTTTACCGGCAAGATGAAGATTGCCAATAAGCCCAACGATTGGATTTCATTTGACGCGAATATGCTGTTCAGCTACCAGAAGGCCAATACACGGCCGGATGCATCGAGTTTTGAAAATCCATATTATTACCTGCAACGCATACAGCCTTGGGCGCCAGTCCGGAATCCAGATGGCACATATGTCCTTCAATACTCATCGAGTTCTTCGGATGTCAATCCCAAGGCGCTTGCCGAAGCCGCATTGCGTCAAGGAAAAACCTATAACGTCTTGCCGGGAATTTCGGCATCACTTAAATTTACGGACTACCTGTCGTTTGAGACGAAGGGAAGCCTGAACCTTAATTTCGCTGAATCACGCGTATATCGTCCGTACAACTTTTCAAGTTCGGCGGCAAGTGGCGGTATAGGCTCTCACCGGAATAACCGGATGGTATCATGGATTAACACCAATATCCTCCGTTTCAATAAGACCTTTGGCGACCACGGCATTCAGGCCATCGCCGGTACAGAGGCGCAGAAAACAACGTTTGTCGAAAGCGAGGCGGAGGCCAATAATTTCTTGCCCAATACAACGTATCTTGATGGCGCATCGGTGCCTACCGGGGCTACATCCGCATTGCTCAATAACGCCATTTCCAGTTTGTTTTTTAATGCAAACTATGCGTTCAGGCAAAAGTATCACCTCAGCTTCTCTTTACGGCGCGATGGCTCGTCCAGGTTTTACGGCAGCCAAAATATGTACGGCAATTTCTATTCGGTCGGTGGCGCATGGAACATCGATAAAGAAGGGTTCATGGACCATGTTGACGTCATCTCTAGCCTGAACCTGCGGGTGAGTTACGGCGAAAACGGTAATCAGGACATTGGCAATTTCGCCGCGCTTGGACTCTATTCGATGACAGCCTATGACGGTGGCACGGGTCTATATTATTCCCAAATCAACAACGACCTATTGACTTGGGAAAAAAACAAGCCGTTTAACATCGGGTTAGATTTTGGCCTGTTCAACAATCGCCTGAGCGGTACATTCGAATACTACAAGCGTATCACCTCTGATTTGCTATATAACATGCCCATTCCCTCTCCGAATGGTCTGCTGGAATATTTCGAAAACATTGGCGCCATGGAGAACAAAGGTGTCGAATTGAGCCTGTCTACACGCAATATCGTGGCGGAGCAAGCTGGGGGTTTCAATTGGATCACCAGCTTCAACATCACGACCACTAAAAATGTCGTTACGAAGCTCCCTTCTCCTTTGGTCGACATTTCAACCTATCGGGAAGAAGGGCTGGATTTCTATCAGTTCTATTTGGTGGGCTATGCGGGTGTAGACCCCAATACAGGCAACGCGCTGTGGTATACCGACGAGACCAAAACGGCAACGACTACGGTCTATGGAGAAGCAGAACGCTTCCTGCAAGGAAGTGCAATTCCGGATTTCTACGGCGGTTTTAATAATAATTTTAGCTACAAAGGCTTCGATTTGGGGGTCAACATCTTCTTCAACTGGGGCAATAAGATGTTCGACAACTGGGCGCGCTACTCGGATACCGATGGCAACCTCGGTACCAACATCCGCGGCAAGATGAGCCGGCAGATTTACAACTATCGGTGGCAGCAACCCGGTGATGACGCCCTGCTGCCCAAAGTGGTTTACCTCGGTACCCAATCTTCTACGCCCGATTTTCGCAGTACGCGTTATTTATATGACGGCTCGTACATCCGCCTGCGTGATGTCACCTTGGCATACAACCTGCCCGCTGCTTGGCTACAAAGGATGGGCAAGTTGGGCGGTGCACGGCTGTATGTGCGGGCAAGCAACCTGTATACCTATGTCAGAGATAAGCGCCTGCCGTACGACCCCGAAGTGTCTGTGACCGGACAGTTGGATAATAAGCCGCCTGTGCCCCGTACAGTCGTATTCGGAATCGATTTAACCTTATAATGCATAAGCACAATATATTCATACAATGAAGATTCGTACAAAACTATCGTTTATGGTGCTCACGGCCAGCGCAATCGCTACATGGTCGTGCAGTAAAAGTTTCTTGGAAATCACGCCTACAACGGAGGTGTCTACCACGGAGGCAATCACTGATGTGGCTTCCATGCGTACGGCCATCGCTGGCACCTATGCACAGATGAAAGACTTCAACTACTATGGGCGTACGACCATGTTGGTCCCTGAGCTGCTTTCTGACAATGCATTCATCAGCACACGAAACACCGGCCGTTACATTTCCTACGGTGATTATGCTATTGTCCCGGAAGAAGCCTTTTCCCGTGATCAATGGCGGCAGCAATATATCACCGCGGCCAACGCCAGCATGATCATCCAATACGGCGAGCCGCTTAACATACCGGAATCGGAGCTTGACGAGCGGAACCAGATCATCGGCGAGGCTTATGCCGTCCGTGCATTGGCCTATTTTGATTTACTCAAAATGTATGCCCAACCCTATTCTTATACGGCAGATGCCAGTCATCCCGGTGTGCCGATCGTGCGGGAGCTGCCCACGCAACTGAGCGAACTGGTCTATCCCGGCCGCAGTACGGTGAAGGAAGGATACGACTGGGTGGTAGAAAACTTGCAGCACGCAATCGCCATCATGCCACCGAGGCTGATTGTACAGGGACGGGTGTCATCATCCAAGACACGGCTGAGCCTCAACGGTGCCAAAGCCCTGCTCGCGCGTGTGTATCTCTACATGGGTAAATATCAGCTGGCGGCCGATCTGGCAACAGAAGTCATCGAATCGCAGCAATATAGCCTCTTGGTCACCAACAGCCTTATTGCTGGATTTAAGTCCCTTAACAGTAGCGAAAGCATTTTCGAAATAGCGAATAACCAATCCGATCATCAGGGTAGCAATTCCCTAGCGGCGATGTTCCACCAGTCGAACTATGGCGATGCTTTGGCCACGGAAGACAGCTACAACCAGTATGCCGAGGGTGATGTGCGCAGGGAGTTTATTACGAAGGGAATACGTTCAAGCGCGGAAAATCCGGCTTACTTGGTGAATAAATACGACAACATTTCTACGTTTAATGAGCACATCAAAGTGATTCGTCTGGCCGAAGTATATCTTACGCGGGCAGAAGCGTTGGCTAAGCTCGGCGGCGCAAATGTCACGGGCGCCTTGGCCGATTTAAACCTGATCCGCAAGCGTGCGAACCCCGAAGCAGAAGACATCACGCTAAGTGGAGATGCACTGATTGCTGAGATTTTGGCCGAGCGGCGCCGGGAGCTGGCATTTGAAGGTCACCGCCTTTATGATTTGACACGGAATAATCTTGCATTTACGCATTACATTTCACCGCTTATTGTTGACCGGCCAAACAGCTTCGTTGTCGATTATCCCGGACGCAGCAGCCAACACCTCCGGACTATCTTGCCTATCCCTCAACAAGAGATAGACAATAACGTAGGTCTTCAGGGGCAACAGAATGAAGGATACTGATAAGCTCACCAATAAAATGATTGGCATAGTGGGTGGCGTGGGCCCCTTGGCCGGCATAGACTTAGCCGCGAAAATCGTCGAGGAGACCCGTGCCACCACCGATCAGGAGCATCTCCCTTTCGTCCTGATATCCATTCCGGAAGCGGTTCCCGACCGAACGGAATACCTGCTCGGTCGGGAACCTGTCAATCCGGCGATTGCGTTGAGCAGCTTGTTATTACGGATAGAAAAGATGGGCGTGAAAGTGGCAGCCATTGCCTGCAACACAGCGCATGCCGCCCCAATCTTCGATGAGATTGGGCACCGGTTACAAGCGGCAAGTAGCCAGCTGGAACTGAATCACTTAATCCGAAGCACAGTGGCGTTTTTGGGAAACAACCATAACGGGCGGCAAGTGGGCATACTCTCATCCTTGGGCACATGGAAATTCGGGCTCTATAGCCAAGAGCTCGAAAACGGAGGTTTTGAGCCACTTAATTTGCCCAAGCCGTGGGCCGAACGTGTCCACCGAGCGATCTATCATCCCGATTACGGAATAAAAGCGCATGGCAAACCCATAAGTGAGCGAGCCAGAAGCGAACTGTACGCCGCACTGGATGTCTTAGTTGACAACGGGGCAACCTGTGTTATCTTAGGTTGTACGGAGATACCCCTGTGTATCGCTGAAGCAACCTATAGGGGCGTACCGCTCTTGGACCCTGTTCGGATCCTCGCGCGAACACTCATCGCTGCCCTAGACAGGAGTAAGTTAATACCGCGGGCGATTTAGTGCCGATTTCTGCCAACAACCCCCAGGATATTGCTATTTTTGCTGCAGTTGTTTCATTAAATAGCAGATCATGGGATTAAGCAAGAAATTTATAGGCGTACTTTTATTGGCGTGCATGCTGGTTTATTCAACGGCTTCAGCGCAGGGTTTACTCGATCGGGTAAAGAATGCCGTGACCGAAAAATCGGGAGGCCAGGCTTCGAATGGTGACGAAAAGCGAAATGTAGACCTATCAGGATTATCTACCGGCGAAGTGTCCGGTGCACTTAAAGAGGCTTTGAACATTGGTGTTAAAGAAGGCATACAAAAACTTGGTGCTGAAGACGGTTTTTTCAAAAATGAACTGGTCAAGATCCTGCTGCCCGAGCAGTTGCGGAAAGTGGACGCCGCGCTGCGTGGTGTCGGCCTCGGCAACTTGGCCGATCAGGGACTGTTGTTGCTCAACCGCGCTGCGGAAGACGCCGTAAAAGAGGGGGTGCCTATCTTTGCAAATGCCATCACCTCCATGACGTTTGACGATGCAAAAAACATCCTGCTGGGTGATAGCGTGGCCGCCACGAACTACCTGAAAGGTAAGACCTCAGAACAACTGTTTATGGCTTTCGGGCCCAAGGTGGAAGGGTCGTTGGGCAAAGTCGGAGCCGACCGGATCTGGGAGCAAATCATCAGCAAGTATAACGGACTGACCAGGCAATCCATTGAGACAGACCTAAACGCTTACGTGACGCAAGAGACTGTCAACGGTGTGTTCAAGATGGTGGCTGATAAGGAGCGCGACATTCGCGACAATTCGGTCTTTCGTACCACATCGTTATTGAAAAAGGTATTCGGGGCGGTCGATTAATCGACTCGCCGCTACCGGTACACGCTGTTGCTGGCCGAAGGCGCAACCCCGCGTGCTCCGTATACGACGGTAAAACCGTATCTTTGCGGCCATGAACGAAAAGCTGATGGCCCGTAGTGGCGGCAAATGCGAGCTTTGCCAGAAGGAAACGGAGCTGGTGGTCTACACCGTACAGCCCGAGGCTTATGCCGACAATGAAGTGGCGGTTTGTAAGACATTGGTTGGTCAAATCGAAGGCGTTAAGCCGCTTAACCCCGATGCTTGGCGCTTTTTGCCGGATGCGATGTGGAGTGAAGTTCGTGCTGTGCAGGTACTGGCGTGGCGCATGCTCAACCGCTTGAAAGGTGAAAGCTGGGCGGCAGAAGCGCTGGATATTCTGTATCTTGACGACGAGACCCTTGCGTGGGCCAAGGCCGTAGGTGAGCTAGTAGAAGCTGGTGAAGCCGTCGTGCACAAAGATGCGAATGGCAACGTCCTTCAAAATGGCGATTCCGTGGTGCTTACCAAAACGCTCGATGTGAAAGGTAGCAACCTCAGCGCCAAGCTCGGCACGGTGGTCAAAAATATTCGGCTCGTCGAGGACAACCCCGAACAAATAGAAGGTAGGGTAGAAGGGCAGCTAATCGTTATCCTCACGAAGTACCTGCGAAAGCAAAGTTAATTACGGAAGAACTTTCCGGTAAATGAAGAAGGGCACGCATAGGCATGCCCTTTTCGGTCTGATAGCTACCGCAATTTATCTGGCCGAAAGCTTTAATTGTAAAAGAAGGCAATTTGGGATTCGTTGCCGTCCTGGTCCTTCTCGGTAGCTGCCGTAGGATATCCTGTGGCGTCAAATTGATAAGTGTACGTCGTGGTAAACGACCCTAACCCGGCTATTTCCAAGCGGCTTTGGATGATTTCGTTTTCGCTCGAAAAAACAGAAAAGAGGTCCGGAATAACCAGGTAGTTAAAGCGGGCCGCGCTGTAGGCAGATTTCTTGTTTCCATAGTTCCATGTCAGTACTAGTTCGCCGTCGCTCGCCGTATAAGCCACCCGGGTTAGGTTATTGCCCATGTAGCTGAGTGTGTAAACGGCTTCGTTGCCTGTCTCGTCGGCGAAGTGCATTTTACTGATTTTGCCACCGGTTACTTCGTAAGTAATCTCCGTTTCGAGCTCCTCGTCAGGATTGTCCAGATCGGACAGCACAGAAATCGCACGCAAGGGCACCCCGGCGCTGTTATAGGTGATTTCGAATACCTGTTTCGCTCCCGTTGACTCAAGCTCAAATCGGATTGGATTGTCATTGTTGTCGTACGTTATCCTACTACGGTAATCGTCCTCCTGGCTGTTGTAGGCAATCAACCTGTTTTTGGTGTCATACGTCAATATGTAAGTAACCGACTCGCCATCCGAGGTCGTTACATAACGTTGAAGGTGTTTGGTTGCACTTGACGGCGAGTCGTCTCTTGGGCTGTCTTTTGTGCAGCCGGCTAATGCCATACAGGCGAGCCCCACTATAAATCGTTGTTTCATTCTGCTGTGTATTATGTTTTTAATGCGAAGACAAAGTTAGCTTTAGCCGTTTGGTCAATCCACCGGGGGAGTACGGTAATGAACGTTTAGGCAGTAATACGTATCCTTTTGCTCGCAAATGCCAGCTCAGTTTTCTCTTCATCTCCTTTATCCGGCCGTTTGTCGCCGTATATAATCGTTGGACGGCTTTGATCCGGATCGATTACGTTGACCGCTAGATTTGCGGGCCAATGAAACGATTACATTTATTTGAATTTGAAGACATGCCCTGGTTTCCCGCTTGGCTTCGCGACTACGGAACAGACTTCTTACGCGCTATCGCTGATCGCGCTGACTATTATGAACAGCTTATTCCCGTCCTGTTGGATGCGTTGGATCGAAGCCGTCGATCCGCATTCGTCGATATTGCGGCGGGAGGAGGCGGTGGCTGGGAGAAAATCCTGCAACGGATGATTCCCTTAAGACCGGACATGAACGTCACGCTTACAGACATTTTCCCAAACCGGGAGGCGTTTGCCAAGCTGGCGAGCCGGTTTCCCGCGCACGTGACCTTCTGTGCCTATCCGGTAGATGCATTGAATGTGCCCTCGCACCTGCGGGGAGTGCGTACACAGTTCATGTCGTTCCATCACTTCCGCCCGCGAGCAGCGCAACGTTTGCTGGCAGACGCCGTGGTGCAACGTTCGCCTATTCTGGTGGTGGAAGCGCAGGAACGAAATGCTTTTAACCTGCTGAAATTTTTGGTACTTTCACCACTATGCGTTTGGCTGCTTACACCGGGCATCCGCCCGTTTCGGTGGAAAAGAATACTTTTCACCTATTTTATACCGCTCATACCGGCTTATTTGCTGTGGGATGGGTTAGTTAGCGTGTGCCGTACTTATACGTCGGATGAAATGCTTGACTTGGCTTACGGTGCTGATTTAGACAGGTCCTATATTTGGGAGGTCGGCAAGGCAAAGGGCCGTTTGATGCCCGTCAGTTACCTTTTGGGCTATCCGGTTGAGCGGCCGGGCGATCGATAAAGTGGTGGTTAAAACATCAGCTCTTTTATAGCGGGCATATAGTTTCGTCCGACATTGATTTCGATGGCATTGGGCAGCGCTACAAAAAGTTTGCTGATATCGCGGTAAAGTTCCTGGATATAATCGATATTGACAATATATGAGCGATGGATGCGGATGAAGTGCGCTGGGTTTAGCTTGCGCTCAAGTTGGCCGATGCCGTTCGTGCTGAGGTACGACTCGCCATTGATGGTATGAATCCAGGTGTAATCCTTATCTGCCTTAAAGTGGGTGATTTTATCGACCGGAATGCTGGTGAGGCGTCTCCCCTTTTCGACCAATATGCGGGTGGGGAAGCCGGTGTTCGGGGCATGGAGATGGCGGGTACCAGCCATTGGGCTGCTTCGCAGCTCGGAGCGCCGCAGTGCCAGTTCCAGACGTTCTGCGGTAAACGGCTTTAGGAGATAATCCACGGCATGGTACTCAAATGCCTTGGCAGCATACGCAGGCGAATCGGCGAGTAAAATGGCGGCAGGTACATCAATGGCGGCATCCAATACTTCAAATCCACTTTTACCGGGCAACTCGGCATTCATCAAGACCAGATCGGGTTGCAATGCGTTGATGTATTTGAGCGCTTCCAGACCGTTGCAGCACGCCCAACATACAGCCGGAAATCCCTGTTGTTTGATTAGACGCTGAAGTTCCTCGCGGAAATCGCCGTCCTTATCCGCAATTAATAATGTCGACTTTCTCATAGCCCTATTCTTTTCATGGCAGACAAAATTAGTGTGGCAGCGCCTCCGGTTCAACTGACATATGTCAGAAATTGTTGCCTCGATTTTTTTATTATTTTCGTAACGGATTGGCCGTTAGGGTCTCGCTTAGTCATGATACCGCCTGACCATTTTAAAAAAGTATGCCACTACGCGCAGCGTAGAGGGGTGTTATTTACGCCTGCAGAGTTCGAGATCATCAAATCGTTTACCAGCCATAAGTTACTGCCGCCCCATACGGTAATCATGGAACAAGGTAAGGTCGTCAGGACACTTTATTTTCTGAACAGCGGCATTGCCCGTTTGTACCGGCTACACAACGGCGTGGATTACACACTGGGTATCGTCTCGGTGAATGATTTCCTGTCTACCCCGCTATACTTGCTGAATGGCGAGCTGTCCTCCTGTGCGTTGGAATCGCTCACCGATATCGATGTGTTGGTGTGGGATAGGCCCGGTGTAGAGGCGATGAAGCAGCGGATTCCCCGAATGTACGACATGGAGCTGGCAATTATGGATAGGCTGCTCAATTGGATACAAGATAGCCAAATCGATGCGGTGTGCATGACTGCGGAAGAACGTTATCAAAAAATCATGGCCGAACAGCCGGAGGTCATCCAGCAGGTTCCTTTAAAATATATTGCTTCATTATTGGGCATTCATCAGGATAGCCTCAGCCGGATACGGAAGACCCTCGGCCAGAAGTAAAGCTAAATCAGCCCGCGTAGATACGCTTCCTTGACCAAGCCTGCTGGGTTTTTGATGTTCAGCTTCTGATTAAGGCTGTGCCGATGCGACTCCACCGTGCGCACGCTTAGAAACAGCTTATCAGCGATTTCCTGATTGGAATACTCATTGGCTATTAACGCCAGAATTTCGTTCTCCCGCTTGGTTAGTTTAATGATTGTTGATGGCCGTTTGCCCGAGATGGCTTGCTGCAAGATGGCCTGTTCAATCTGGCGGTCTAAAAATTGCTGGCCGTTGTATACCGCCTGGATGGCATTCAGGAGGTTCTGTTTGTCGGTTCCTTTGAGCAAGTAGCCCTTTGCACCGCTGCGTATCATCTTCCTGACGTAAACGACCTCGTCATGGTTTGTGAGCGCAATAATCGGCAAGGCAGGGTATTTTTTCAAGATTTCTGCACATAACTCAATCCCATTACTGTCCGGCAATTCGATGTCAAGCAACAAGACATCCGGCAGCTGGCGCTCCAATTCGGCGACGAGCTGTTTGCCATTGCCGGCGGTAAACAGGATAGGGCAATCCGGCTGATCACTCAGCATATGGGCCAGTCCGCTGATGATCAGCGAGTGGTCGTCCACGATTCCAATGGTAATCATAAGTGCATATCTCCTAAAGTTTTATGCAAATTTAAAGCAATTATCGCGCTGTCGTATCCGTATCACTACGGAAGATTGCGTTATCCGGAAAAGTGCGTTTCCAATCCGGTATCTGTAAGTTGCATCGCAGTAGCCGCATCAATTTCGATGTAGATGGACGTCCCTTTTCCGGGTGCGGAACGTACTTCGTGGCTGCCTTTCAGTAATTGTATTCTGGAGGCGAGGTTTTTCAGTCCCAGGCCGGTGCTTTTCGAGGCATCCGGCTCAAATCCCCTGCCGTTGTCTTCAATGGTGATGGAGAGCCGTGGGCCGTCGCCCACGAGCTGCACGATACCTTCGGTGGCTTCGGCATGCTTCACGATATTGGTCACGGCTTCCTGGATGATTCGGTATAGCAAGAGCTCGGCGTCTTTATCCAGTTTCGGGAGTACCCCTGCCACATAACACTCCAGTTGCAACCCCGGATGGTTCACACGCCTGCAAAACTCCTGCACGGCCTGCTCAAACCCGTCGTTAAGTACCCGTTCCGGAGCCAGGTTGTGGGAGAGGTTGCGGATTTCCTGTACGGCGGTTTCGATCAGCTGCCCCACGAGTAGGTCGGTTTTGGTGTCTCCTCCCGGCCTTGCGTTAATGTGGAGTTTAGCCGCGGACAAGATGCTGGCGACGCCATCGTGCAGTTCGCGGGCGGTGCGCGCCCGCTCCTTTTCTTCACCGCGCAGTTGCGCTTCCAGCAGGCGGTTGGCCTGCTCCGTCGCCTCAGTTTTCCGTTTCTGTCGGCTGATTAGACGGTTGAATACCCATAACAGGACCGATATTGCAACCAGGGAGACAGATAAAATCACCCACTTATTCTTGCGTTCCAGTTCGCCGCGCTGTTTGCTGATTTGCAGGTCGCGTTCAGCAAGCGCCTTCTCTTTCTCGGATGTCTGGTACTTCACTTCGAGCTCCTGTATGGCATTGTGGGTTTCCTGATTGCGTAGCGAATCGTTGATTTGTTCATACTGCTTCCGAAGCGCGAGCGCTTCTTTATAGTTACCCATAGCTTCCTTGATTTCCGCGCCCGAAAGGTACAGTTCAATAAGCTGAGGTTTGGCTAGTTCCCGTTCGGCCAGCATACGTGCGCGATCGAAATACGTATTGGCTTGGCCGTATTGCTTCATGCCGTTGTACACCGAGGAAATGCCCATGAGGATATACACTTCGTTGCCGGGAGGCGCTTTGGCCAGAAGCCGCTGGGCTTTTTTAAAGGTTTCCAGCGCGAGTGGATACCGTTTTTGCATACGATAGATATCGCCGAGGTTATTGTAAGCTTTCAGCTCCATCTCGGCGTCGCCCTGCGATTGGCCGACGGCCAGCAATTGCATGCCATGTTTCTCCGCGTCAGCCAGCTCACCGGCCATCGCTTCGGCTACCAGTAGGTTTATCAGGCTCCATCCGATAGCCAAGGTGTCTTGCAGCTGCTCAGCGATTTCGAGCGCTTTCACGGCATATTCCTTACCCTTCTTCAGATCGTTCATATCCAGCAGCAGCGAACTGAGGTTGTTGTAGTATTTCCGGCGATCCGAGAGATCGCGAGGGGTGGGGCTTTCGATTTCCGACGAAATTTCCAGTGCTTTCATCAAAGACTCGGCGGCTTGCTGCAACTTCCCCTGTGCTTGGTGTTGCAGGGATATGTTGTTGTAGGCATATCCTATGCGTTGCTTATCGCCTATGCGTTCACTTACTTCCAATTGCAATTCAGCCATTGTCATCGCCTCCTCGTACCGGATTTGGTGGTAAAGAAATACACAATAGTAGCCCGCAAACATCAGAAGTCCACGGTCGAAATTCAGCCGCTTCGCTAATTCTCCCGCTTTGCGGAAATCCCTTTCCGCAGCATCGGCCAGCCCCTGCTGTTGTTTTTCGTTAGCAGCTTCAATAAGCTGGAACACCCTGGCCGTATCCTGTTGTGCTACCTGTCCCTTGGTACTGGCAAGTACGAAAATCAAAAAGCACAGAAAGCTAAGCTGTTTCATGGTTAGTCAGTCATTTCCGTAAAAATACGCAGAGTAGACGATAGAACGATGCGGAATGTTACACTGGCCGTTTGCGTGGCGGCGAAGACGCTTGACGGGCTTGCGTAGTACTACGTAAATGCGCTTTATCGCATAACTTCGATGAATTGCGCAAGGCCTGCCGCTTACTTTTGTGTGCCTGCGGTGCGCTACGAGCACCGCACGTAGCATTTGAAAAAAGGAGGATAACATGAACACCATTTTAATTGCCGACCCCGAGCCGGTATGCCGCCAGCAAATCCGGCAACATATCGGCGGCCGTCCCGGATTTCGTGTGGTTGGCGAGTGCGGTAGCCCCTACGAGACCATCCGCTATGTCAATGCGCTGGAGCCGGATGTACTTTTTCTTGATGTACAGCTCGGAGGGGAAAGAGCGTTTGATCTGATACAGCAGGCCGACCATTTACCCAAGATCATCTTCACGGCCCGCAACGAATCCCATGCCCTGCGGGCGTTTGACCATCAAGCGCTGGATTACCTGTTGAAACCCTACGGCGCCGCGCGGCTCGATGCTGCCCTGCAAAAAGTGGTTAGCCGCCCTCCGGCGGATAGGCTGCCGGACCATACGTTTGCTTCTTACCCTTATCCAAAAAACCTTTTTGTGGAAGATGGTGGGCGTTTGCGGCGTATTGCCGTGAATGACGTGAGGTACTTCAAAGCCGCCGGCGACTACACCGTGGTGTTCACGGAGCAAGGGGAATTCCTGAGCTCATCAGGTATCGGGTCTATCGAGCGGAAGCTCGACCCCGCGCTATTTGTCCGCGTGCATCGGTCGTTTATTGTCAATATAGAACGTATCGATGCCTGCTACCGGGACATTGGTAAGCTATACCTGGTTATGGAAAACGGCCAGGAAATCAGTGTCGGCAAGCACTACATGAATCCCATCAAGTCGCTAATCTTATAGTGGTTCCCAATAGTATTCCACCATCGCGCAATTGTCGCATTGTTCAGCGATTTGCGGCTTGAACTGCAGATCGTACGTTTCACGGAATTCCGCGTCCGAGTTCCACGCCCTGAATTTTACGGGCCGCCCTTCGTAAGTGGCGGTAAGTTGGTAGCGACCGATGGGAATATCCTTGATGTTATGTGCATCTTCCGCACGGCGGCGTATGACTTCCCCCGCGCTGCCGTCAATGAGCGGGCCTACCGGCGTAAAGACAAAGTCAATTGCCGTTTCCTCTATGTACACTCCGGGGAAATTGTCAATGGTCACCCATCCTCCGTAAATACCCGATAGCGGTTGTGGCATGGTACCCGAAAGCTTCCATACAAAGTTGCGGACACCGCCTTCCGCGCCAAATCCAGCCGGATTCTCCGGGTGGAGGTACAATGAAAACGTATTGCCTTGGTAGCTGACGTCATGCATAGCAAAAGCATACCAGGAACCGTTGGGTAACTTAATTTTATACCTGCCCTCAGCATCGGTATATGTCGAGAGATTCGAATTGAAAAAAATGCTGTGGTCCACAAGGATATGCACGCCTTGCAGCGGGTTGCCCGCCTGGTCTTTCACCGTTCCGGTCAGGTAGCCGGGCTGTGGCGTGCCATCGTCATCTCCTTCGGGGCCATCGTTGGCCTTTGAGCAGTTGGTAAATAGTTGAATGACAAAGCTGAATGTCAGCACAAAGAAAGTCCATTTCATCTGCGTGCTCATTTGTTTCATGGTGGTTATCTTTTTTAAAAATTATCAACTACGTTTAATTCTGAATTTAAACTCCACGGCCGTTGCTTCCGGAAGATCACAGCTTTGGTGGTCAACCGGATACAGGTTGCCCGTAAACGTTCCTTCGACATAATCCTCCACCGTACTGATGACGGCCGAGCCGTTGAAGACCTCTTTGTTGGTATCACATGAGCGATAGAAATTGGCGAAGCTGCGGCGGGTCTGTCCCTGGGATCTGGTCAGCGAAAAGAGCGACTGGCCATTTCCAAACCCACCGGGATACGTGCCCCGTCCGGCGCCGTTGCACTGCAAGGTCAGGTTTATCTGCTCGTTGTGCGTGCGGATGTACAGCGTGCCGTTTACCACGCGGGCATTGCCTAAATGAGCGAAGTCTTGTTCGGCACCGTTTAGCTTGAGCTGCACGAAGTTTTCGGGCATCAGGCGGATGGTTGTCAAGAGGATCATTTTGCCCAGCTTACGCCGGCCGTTGGGGGCGGTGGGGTCGCTGATGTAACCGTTCCTGCTTTCCACCTCCACCTGGATTTCCACGTTCGCTGCTTCGTTGACGGTTGTAGGGGCGGTGTAAATGGCGTCGCCGAGCAACAGATTGGTGTTGAGTTTCGGTTCCAGCGTGCCGGGGCCAGACACAATCCGCCAGCCGCTTACCGTGACATCCTTTGAAAAACCAATGTCGTCCATCGCGGCCAATGGCACACTATCGATTGTACTTGCGGGCATCAATGCGCCAAGCACCTGTTCCATCAGCTTGAGGTTCACCGTTTCTCCCGCCCGTGCGGTTTCTTTGTCCTGACGTAGCGACAGCATATCGAACCACACCCAGTCGCTGAAGTGGTTCGTTTCTACCGTCAATAGGCCCTGTTGCGCATCGAGTGCCGTAGGCACGCCACACCATATACCGTCATTCCGTTGGAAAGCCACCATGCGGGCTGTCGGGTTGTCGCCATTGCCGGGTATATACGGGAAAGATATCTTGATGGGTTTCTTGAAATGGACACCTTCCGGCATGAGTCTAAACGCTTGTGCAGCAGAACCATCGTCCAGCGTGTTGCTAATGGGCTGGATGGCAAAGGTAGTCGGCTGCGCCACCGCTTCGGGCGGAACCTCCAGCCGTACAGCTTGCTCATATTGCAGAACGCCACCAGCGGGCCCGATAATCGCTGAAGCGGCACTGGCCGAAGGTTGACCTTTTGGCTTGGTTACCGGTTCGCCGAAAACCGGCGGCGCCTCATCATCTGCCGGCGCAGGGGTATCCTTGTTGCAAGACAAAGCCAACACAAGTGTTAGGTACCCGGCCAAGGTGAGCAAGGATGTTTTATGTCGTTCCATGATCAATTTTTGGCGCAAGTATCGCCGGTTTTTGTCTTTACTGAACAACACTTTCGACGAATCGCCGATAGCGCCGATGAACCGCTTTAAACCGCGATAGAAAATCCCATGACTTTCGTCGAAGCTATGGTGCATTCATGCCGCTATATTGCTGTTCATCGAAACGGACAAAGGCGATAAGGCAGCGGAGGTAACTTTGTGCCGATTAATGATCCGTGTTATGAAGTGTTTACAACGAACAACAGCGGCGATTGCCGCAGCTATAGGAATCGTATTCGGCATCATGCCCCTTCCTATACAGGCCCAGTCTATCCTGAACAAAATAAAGAACAGAGCGGAGCAGACCGCCACCCAGAAAGTATTGAACGAGACCGACAAGGCGGTATCGAAAGGGATGGATAAAGCCATCGAATCGGCAACGGCTAAGCCGGATGGAAATACCCCCGGAACAGACGGCGCATCCGCTGCGCCCGGGCCGGATACGGCTGCCAACAAGCAGACTGCCATCCACGCCTTCAGCAGGTACGATTTCGTGCCTGGTGACTCGGTATTGTACGCCAACGACTTCAGCGGGGAGGCCATCGGCGAATTGCCAACCGGATGGAACAGCAACGGCAGCTCGGTGGTGGTCTCGCTGGATGGACTGCGGGGCCAATGGCTGCGCATGGCGCAGCGCACCGTGGTATTGACGGACAACGAGCAGGCATTCGGGCCCGATTTTACGGTGGAGTTTGACATGGTGCTGCAAATTGATTTCAAGGGCTGGCTGCCTCCCTCATTCAAACTTGGTCTGTTGGCATCCGGGGCCGAGTCGACAACCGCCAACAAGCTGCTGTCCGACCCGAAGGGCGACAAGTCATTTTACTTGGAAATATCGCCGTTGTCGGATGCCGCCAACCTGATGCTGGAGAGTTATGAGAAGTATACCCGCCACTTTTACAGTCCGCCTAACAAGAACAAGGTCGCCCGCAGCTGGTACGGCAAATCATCGCACGTGGCGATTCAGGTGCAAAAGGAGCGGCTGCGCCTCTGGGTGGATGGCGAGAAGTTATACGATGTACCCAAGGGCATTCCGAAAGATGGCCAGCTCAACCAATTGTTTTTCCAACTGGGCAGCAGCCCGTATGAAGACGAACAGATAGGCGTATACGTCGGCAACATCAAAATAGCCAGGGGATTGCCAGATACCCGGCACAAGCTGGTAGAAGAGGGCAGGTTCAGCACCACAGGCATTTTGTTTGACACCGGTTCGGCCACCATCAAGCCTGAATCCGCCGGGGTGCTCAAATCCATCGCTGCGGTGCTTACGCAGCACCCGGATATCCGTGTTCACATTGTGGGCCATACCGATGCCGTGGGTGACGACGCCGCCAACCAGGCGCTGAGTGAGCGGAGAGCTGCCGCGGTGAAAGAAGCGCTGCAGGCCCAGCACCAAATAGACGGCGCCCGGCTGGAAGCCAGTGGCAAGGGCGAGGTGGAGCCGGTAGCTGACAACCAAACCGCAGCGGGCCGCGCACAAAACAGAAGGGTAGAATTTATCAAATTGTAAAATAGCATGATTACGTTAATGAAGATGAATAGGGTGCCGCATTATCTTTTGGTACTGTTGCTGCTGGCAGGGTGCAGCAAAGGGGAGGGGCCAGACTTGCCTGATCCACTGGAAGAGGGAAACGATTGGGATATCGTCATCCCTTCATCGAAAGACCAGCCGGGATTCGGCGATACGGAAGGCATTCCCGCAGGGACGCCCTGGCAGCTGCCCGAAGGCATCGAGGTGGTAGCCCGGCCGGACAAGCCGTTCAATCCGGACCTCGGACTGCTGCACGGCAGCCTGAACACGTTTTATGCAGACGTAAATTTTATTAACCGCTTGAATGTAACGGTGACCGTTGAGATACCGGGAGGGCTCATTTGCCTGTTCAAACACGAAGGACGCACGCAGAACGGTATCCTCACATCCACTGTGCGTCTCCAGGTGCCGCCCACCTATGTAGACGTAAGCACGCCCGCAGACACCACCACCGTGTACCTCGGCTTGGGGTGCCTCAACTATTCCATGGCCTTCCCGTGGGAAGAAAACCAGCAGTGGGACACGCAGGACTATCCCATCGGTAAGGATATGTACGAACCCGGCGTGGTCACCACAGACCCGAACATCCGCAAGCTGCTGGATTTGCTGAAAGACTACCCCAAGCTACGGCTTACCCAGCATTACAATCCGCAGGAACTCTTCGACGAAGATTATGAAACTCCCGAGTGGCAGCTTATCTATACGCTGATTCAGGGTGCGCTATGGGAAATTACCGATGGGCCGGGGCTGACGCGAAAAGACTACCGCGAATTGGTCGCGGCGCTGGAGCCTTACAAGTAAGCAAATCTCGGCATCGTTATAACCGGAATGATTTAATACGATGAGATATCACCGCATAAGCCGCTGCATCCGGGTAATGACAGCCTCTGTACTGGCTTGCTTGATCAGCGGCACAGGGGCTTCAGGTCAAGCAATGTCCCAAAGGGGAGTCTGGCTGAAGGTCGGACTGTTCATGGAACAGATTGCCTTGCCCGGAGTTTCCGGCTTCAAGTACGGCATTAATCCCGGAATACAAATCGGCGCAGAATATCATTATGGCAGTCGGGGACGTATCGCCTTTTTCCATTCGGTAGATTATGCACTTTCAACGAACCGATCGTTCGGCACGAGCAACATGTTGACCACGCAATTTGGCCCTAAGTATGTACACGGGAACGCCGTCGTCAGCTTAGGCGTAGGCGGGGGATATAACCTATTCCGCCCTGCCAGCCCCGTCTATCGTACCGGCGGAGGCCATTATCACGCAAAGATATTCCAGGGAAAATGGGTCGGGGCCGCCGCCGCCAGCTATGGCCATCGGTTCGGGAAATTTGTGCCTTATGCCAGCTACGGATTTTATGTCGATTCGCCATTCATTAATTCCAGTTCCACCATCCTGCCGCACCAGCTTTTTCAGGTCGGCTTAAAAATGAATAGCCTATAATGAATATCCGACGGTTTAACTCATGGAGGATGGTCGCTTGTACGGTGTTGGGGGTTATGTCCTGCCAGCAGGAAGAGATTCCGCTGCCGGATTACAGCCCATGCTCGGCACGATACACCAACCATCCCCAGCACCAGCAGTATAGCCAGCTGCTACATACATATCAAGAACAGACGGCAGCACCCGGAAGTATTGTCGGTGTCAAGCAAATCGGCCAAGCCCCTTGGGTAGGCGCAGCGGGATACAGCAACCTGGCCCATCAGTCGGCGATGGATGCCTGTACACCGTTTCGGATCGGTAGCGTTACCAAGCTGTTTACAGCCACTGTTGTCCTAAAGCTGGCGGAGGCCGGGCTGCTCGGGCTGGACGACAAGATCACTACGCACCTGCCTGGATTGCGCGGCCAGCTTCCCCGGGCAGATGAAATAACCATCCGGCAGCTGCTGAACCATACCAGCGGATTAGGACACCCTACCGATGATGACATGAACTACCAGCTGGGATTGATCAATAATCCGGGTTATTTTGCAGATCTCACCACACGGCAACGCCTGCAGCAGTTTATTTATGGCAAGCCGCTTAAACATCCCCCCGGAAGCAGCACTTATTACAGCAATGCCGGATATTGGGTGCTGGAGTGGATGGTGGAAGCCGCTACGGACAAGCCGTTTGCTGAAAACCTGCAGGAACAAGTATTCGTGCCCTTGGGGCTTGTGGATACCTACCTGGCCAGGCGAGCCGACCCCAATGTCGCCCGGGGATATAATCGCAGTGGAAACCGCATCTATGACGTCACACGTTGGGATGCGGCCGACGGCGACGGTGATCCTGCCGCCGGCATTATCAGCACGGCGGCAGATCTGCTCACTTTCAGCCAAGCCCTGTTTGACGGCCGGTTGCTAAGCGCGCCGTCGCTGGAGGCGATGACCACGATTGCTGAAGCTCCTGGTTGCGATGATTGCGGATATGGCTTGGGTATCGAGCTGTGGAAAGTGGGACCGTTTTCCGGTTACGGGATGAATGGCAGCTCGCTGGGCGTAGATGCCAATCTGATTTATTTTCCCGACCGGCAGATGGCTGTCGTGCTGTTTTCCAATTATGGCGGTGGGAACCGCAAGGATGTCATTGAAGATTTGTTACATGTCACGGATTAGTCACCTACTGTTTCTGTTGTGGTGTTTAACCCCCATGCAGGGGATCGCCCAATTGCGCGTCGCAACCTATCAATATGCCGGCAACAGCCGGGAGAACAACATCCGTCCGGCGGCTAATGTCGTCGCCGCAGCCATCGGCCAGACCGCAAAGGTGGCCAGCTACGCAGGCGTCCGCGAGTTGGTGGATGCCATCCAGCGGGATGAAGTGGACCTGGCATTTATCAATACGTTCGGGTACCTGCTGCTGGCGGCCGATTCCGCGGCTGCGACAGGCATGCCGCCGTTGGTCGTGTGGCAGCCACCCACGGGTGGCGTGGGAGACAATTACCGCTGCATTTTCATCGCACCGCAGGGCGGTCTTATAGCTGACTCGGCCGATATCGTGCGTTATGCTTCCGAACTTTCGCTGCTGTTGGTCAGCGAAGGCTCCACCTCAGGCAACCTGGTGCCGCGTATGGCACTATCTGCCTTGGGCATCGCGTACCCCGAGCAGCAATTCAAGACGGTGGTATACGGCGGCACCCATCAGGCCGCAGCCGGGCAAGTAGCCATGGGCAAAGCCGATCTTGGCGCAATCGGTAGCATTGCTTATGCCGATTTTGTGCGCGATACCACCAATCGCCCTATCCGGCTGGTCTGGAAATCTCCGGAGATACCGCTGGGTCCGGTGTTGGTGAGTAGCCGGTTTTCTGATGCGGAGCAGGAGCAGATGGCTGCCGCATTTACCAACCTGCACCGAAGCCATCCCGCAGCATTCGAGACGGCAAAACAGGGTTGGTCCGAAGCCCAGCATGTTCAAACCTATCAGCGTGTGCCTGCGGATTATCTCGATCGGCTGATGCGGCAATTCGGCGATATTGCTGAACTGAAACGTATCTTGGCCAAATTTCTGACTGGTGGATAAAGACGCCTCGTAATATTGGCTGGACGACCACCCGGATTCGAAGCGATACGCATCACATCAACACTGTAGTGCGCCTGTTGTTGGCATGGAAAAAGGCCGCTATCCCGAGGCGGAGGCTCGCTTTCGCGTCGAGGTAAGGATTGCCCGCCACCCAGCCCGCGGTTTTGGCTTCGGCCGTAGCGACCACACGCCAGGTGTTGCCAAGCGAATAAGCCCCCTGCAACCGCAGCAGTCCGCCCGGCCTAGCCCTACGGTCATAAAATTCACCTGGTTGCAGCCACAGCATTGCCATCGGCTGCAGTAATAAGCGGTCGTCACCCATTAGGTCAAACGCATGAGGGCTCCGTTCCATCTCAATGCCCGGTAGTAAGCGATGTTTATTGCGGTACCCATGCAGGCTGAAGAGATATTGTTTATCCCGGTGGTCGATAAAAAAGTCGGCCGTCAGGTCATATCCAAACGAATTGAGGTAGTGCCTTACCGCAACGTTGAATGCGGTCTGGTCATTTAACCGGATGCGGTTAATGCCGATCAGGAAGGGTGAGACGAAGTTGAGGTATTGCAGATTGCCCATTCGCTTCAAATACCGGAGTTCTTCGCCGGTCAGCGCCGTCGTTTTGATAGCGCGGTCTATTCCCACCCCGCTCGGGTGCCGTCCCCGTGCTTCATATGGTTCGTCCGGGCGGTGCAGGTCGTACACCCACGGCGTAAAGTCCCATCCCACGAAGTCGCGGTCGGCCACCGCCAGCCCATGAGCGTTCATACTGTCGATGCTCGCATTGTAGCCGATCCGTTTGAACTGGTTTACATAGTCGATGGCGTGCTTTGTCAGTAGGATGTTCAGTGCAATGTTAGCATGCTTAGCGCCACCGAAAAAATTATCCTTTTGCAGCCCCCGTAACAGTAAAAATTCACTTTCGATTCCAGCAGCAAAACTGCGTACCAACTCTTGGGGAGCATCTTTTTTCATCCGGATGAGGTCTTCGTCTTTTACGCGGCTTACGGAGCCGTTGGCCAATCCACCGTTGAGGCGGTTATACGTTTCGTCGTACGAGGAAAGGCCCCGTATGGTCAATCCGGCTCGATGAAACTCCTCATGCAGCCATTGGGCTGAAAATACCACCCCGTAATAAGTGAATACATAGTCAACCAACCCCGAAGTAACATTGGCAGCAATGCGGTTATACACATGCTTCCGTTTGCTGTCAGGGCGGATGATGCCGTGCCAGAGCTTGTTGTTGAAGTGGTAGTTTACACGGTGCAGGTTCTGGGTTACGGCAAGTGCCTGCTGCATGGAGTAGCTATCAAACAGTTCCCCGGCCAGTGTCGCATCCCGTTGGAAAGGCATATCCAGCAAGGGGAGGTCAATTTGCATAGGATAGTTTCCCCTGGTGCCCTGTTCCTTCGTTTGCCCGTACCCGGTCACGGCAAAAAGGGGCAGCAATAGGCAGAGGCCAGCCCAAACCGGTTTCGTCGCCCTCGCCAACGAAGCCAA
Source organism: Parapedobacter sp. ISTM3 (assembly GCF_016533505.1). NCBI lineage: Bacteria > Pseudomonadati > Bacteroidota > Sphingobacteriia > Sphingobacteriales > Sphingobacteriaceae > Parapedobacter > Parapedobacter sp. ISTM3. The sequence continues at coordinate 106,236 of NZ_JAENGN010000010.1, forward strand.
GACGTTTATGAAGTGTCTCATCTAGTCGAGGGCAAGCAAAGAAAATAAATGAGCTTCCAATGGCGGGAAGTCGTGGAACCGCTCTGCGTTGATTTGCTTAACGGGGACATCGTGCTTGGGCATCGCTGATGCCTCCTGTTGCTTATGCATGGACGCACGTGCTTCAGCCAAGCGCGCAAACATCTCCATATAATCGCTGGGCGAGTCAATAGCTTTCTTTTTCATTATCGTATCCATTTTTAGCAAAGCTAAAGGGATATTGCTACGGGTTCGGCGTTTTTCGACAATATGCAAGGAGAGCCGATAAAGCCTTCATGGTGAAGATAAATCGTCGCTGCCGACCCATTTATTCATCCCGCAGTGCATCCACAGGATTGGCCACGGCCGCCCGTATCACTTGCCAGCTCACCGTGAGTAGGGCAATCACTATTGCGGACAAACCAGCCAAGGCAAACATCCACCACGCGATGTCGATTCGGTAGGCAAAATCCTCCAGCCATTCACTCATCGCCCACCAGGCAAGGGGTGAAGCGATCACCAGCGCAATGGCAATCAGTTTTACGTAGTCCAGCGAAAATAATCGGACGATACTTGCTACGGACGCGCCCAGAACCTTGCGGATACCGATTTCTTTGGTGCGTTGGAAGGCCGTGAGCGTAGCCAGGCCAAACAGGCCAAGACAGCTGACAAAGATCGCAATTGCCGTGGCCAGGTTGATCAGTTTGGCGATCTGCCGTTCCTGCTGGTACAGCGCCTGCAGTGCTTCGTCATAGAAGCGGTATTGAAACGAATGGGCCGGATAAAAACTGCTCCATTGCTCCGCCACGGCATTTAGCGTTGCCTGCCATTGCCCCGGACTCCGGCCGTTCAGCTTGATGTTGAACGTATACAGCTGGCTTTTTTCCGACATCAATGCCAGTGGCCCGATCGGTGTATAAAAATCCAGCGTATGGAAATCTTTCACCACCCCTACGATGGCGTGCTGGCTGTTGCCTCGTTGCGCAAATGGCTGGCCGATGGCATCCTGAGGCGTGGCGAAGCCAAAGAGTCTGGCAGCAGACTCGTTGATGATGTATTCACTGACGGTGTCAGTCTGGCGGATGTTGCGCCCGGCCAGCAGTTCCATCCCGTACAAACCCAGGTAGGCCGAGTCTATCCATTTCCTTTCCACCATATGCTCTCCGGCGGCGTCATGCTGAAACGGCGCAAATGAACCTCCCGGAGCGAGCGGAATTGTTCCCAATGCAGCATTTTCGACCCCCGGGATGTTCCGGAGCTCGCCCAATAACGTGAATTGCTTGTCGCGGTAGCGTGGATCGCTCACGTATTTCCAGGGGACACTCACCAGCACAATAGCGTCTTTGTTGAACCCCATATCGGCTTTCAGTGTATGACGCAATTGCGCACCGACGATAATCGTACACGTGATAAAGACCAGCGCAATGAAAAACTGGAAAACAATCAGCACTTTTTGCAGGCTGAACCGGCCCGGCAGTGCGCTCAGTTTGGAATTTTTCAAGACGACGACGGTTTTTACCTTCGCAATGAGCCAACTCGGGTAGAGGCCGGCGCACACGGTGATGAACAACACCACGCCGAGCGTGAAGACAAAAAATAGCAAAACGCCACCGTAGGGTGTCGCGCCTGCCGGAATGATGTCATCCAATACCACAAACCCCAATCGGCTGAACGCGAAAGCAAGGATGGAGGCGATAAAAGCGGTTACCGCTGTTTCACTTAGAAACTGGGCGATCAGGTGCGACCGGCCTCCGCCAAGCGTCTTCCGTACGCCTATCTCCTTCGCCCGCACAGGAATCTGCGCCACGCTCATGTTGATGTAGTTGATGCAGGCGAGGATCAGCAGAAAGGCGCCGATACCGACCAGGCCGTACAGCACCGGCTTGCTCGTCTTGGGGACACCGAAATAGTCGCTTACACCGGTCGCGAAATGAATGTCATTTACGGGCAGCAGCTCATAGGTTTTACCCCGTTGCAGCTCACTTCCCCGTTCTTCCGCAAAAGCTCTCCAATGCCGCGTATCAAGCTCGTTGATCAGTTGCAATGTGGCTTCCACATCCGTTTCCGGTTTGAGTTGCAGGAAAAGTTTATCACTGCCGTTGGTGTTGGTCCACATATACATTTCGTACGTTTGCTCACGCAAAGCAAAAAACTCCTGCGCGGTAAATTCGGAAGGCATGTCGTAATCGGCCACCACGCCGGTTACGGTCCGCCGCACGGTATCCCGTCCGTAATACTGGATGGTTTGGCCCACGATGTGCTCCGGATTGGCTCCTGGGAAATACTCTTTGGCCCGGCTTTGGGTAAGCACCACATTTCCCGGTGCATTCAGCGCTGTTGCCTTGTCTCCCGCAAGCCACGTATACGGCAGCATGTTAAAATAAGAAACATCCGTGGCGATCACCTTTTGCGGATCTTCCTTTACAAAAATTTCATTGTCATCACGTTTGATTTCAGCGCTGTTCACCCATTGGTAAAATACGGGGACCACCTGTTCCAATCCCGGGATTTCCGCGCGTATCCCCTGGTACAGTGGCGCGCCCACCCCACCCATCTTGCTATCGCTGGAAAAAGCGGAGATGACTTGATAGATGTTTTCCTTATTGGGTAATTTAGCATCATAGCTGAACTCGTGGTCAACGATGCGGTAAATCATCCAGCAGGCACTGATGCCGATGGCGAGGCCCAGCATATTCAATGCGGTAAAGAGACGGTTGCGCCAGAGGTGGCGCAATGTGGTTTTGAAATAGTTCTTGATCATCTTTCTGGCTTATTGCAAAAATCATTCATCCCTAAGGCTGTCCACCGGATTGGCCACCGCTGCGCGGATGGCCTGCCAGCTAACTGTCGCCAATGCAATCACCACGGCCACGGCTCCGGCCATGGCAAACATCCACCACTGGGCGTCGATACGGTAGGCAAAATCTTCCAGCCACTTGTTCATGAGCCACCAAGCCAGAGGGGCCGCGATGCCGATGGCAAAAAACACCAGCTTAAGGAAATCTTTCGAGAGCAATTGCACGACACTGCTTACAGAAGCGCCCAGCACCTTGCGAATGCCGATTTCCTTGGTGCGCAGTTCGGCTATGTACATGGATAGTCCCAAAAGCCCCAGGCATGAGATAAAGATGGCGATACCGGCGAAAATACCGAAAAGCAGTTGCTGTGTCTGTTCCCGCTCGTACAGCGCGCCGAACCGGTCGTCCAGAAATTCATAGCGGAAGGGGTTGTCCGGAAAGTGGGCTTTCCAGACGGCTTCCAGATGGCTCAGGGCGGTTCTGGCGTCACCCTCCGTGAGACGAACTGTCCACCAGGAATAGCCCGCCGTCTGCATACCCATCGTCAACGGCACCACCTGCTGGTGCAGCGATTCAAAATGGAAATTTTTGGTCACGCCGATAATCGTACCCTTCGCGTCGCCATAGGCAAACGTGTTCCCAATGGCCTCCTCGGGAGTAGCCCATCCCAGCATTTTTACAGCCGCTTCGTTGAGCAGGAAGGCGCCGGTTCGGTCAGACGGACGCGCATTGGAGAAATTGCGCCCAGCCGCTAGCTCGATTTGGTAGGTAGGAATAAACCGTTCATCGATGGCCAATCCCTTGATGATGGCACCTACCGGTGCCAGCTCGCCGCCCCGCGTTACCGAGGCCCCCTGGCCGTCCAGCAACCTGCTGGTGGGGATGCGTGAAGAACGGCCGATATCCATAACGGTGTTATGCTGGAGCAACTGCTGCCTGAAGGACGCAAAGGACGTTGAGTCGCCGGCAGCAGGCATCAGCACCACCTGTTCCTTGGAGTAGCCCAGCTTGAAATCTTGTATATGTTGCATCTGTTGGTATACAATGATGGTGCAGCTAATCAGCAGCACGGCTATGGAAAACTGAACGGTGACGAGTACCTGCTGCAGCACGCCTTTCTTGACATCCGTAGCCACTTTGCCCTTGAACACCTTGATGGGCTGGAAAGCCGTGAGGAAAAAAGCAGGGTAGCTGCCCGCCACCAGTGCGGTAAACGCCGAGATGCCCAGGAGGACCAACGCAAAGGTAGGTGTCAGCACCTCCGCAAAGGAAAGGCTCTTCCCCGAAAGGTCATTCAGCAACGGCAAGCCAATCGCCACCAACGCAACCGACAGCGCAGTGGCAATAATCGTGTACAAGAGCGATTCGGCCAGAAACTGCCGAATTAGTTGGCCGCGTAGGGCGCCCACCACCTTGCGCATGCCCACCTCTTTGGCCCGCTTGGCCGAACGGGCCGTGGTGAGGTTCATGTAATTAATGCAGGCGATGATGAGGATGAAAAGCGCGATGGCCGAAAAGAAATATACGTACCGGATATCCGATGTAGGTTCGATTTCCGAGTCGGTATGCGAATGTAGGTGGATGTCCGTTAGCTTCATCAGGTGCAATAACGAATACTTCGACGTATGTTCGCCCATATGTTTGTCCTGAAAGGCCGGAAAGGCATCGATTAATCGCTGGGGGGTGTACCCTTCAGGGAGCAGCAGGTAGGTGTTGAAGGCATTATTGCCCCAGTTGGTCCGAAGGTTCTCCGTGCCGTAGATGGCCTCGTCGTTCAGTGTAGCGAACGATATCAGCATATCAGGGTGCATGGTCGACTGGGACGGCAGGGAGGCGAATACCCCCGATACCATGAATTCCGCCTGGTTGTTTACACGCACGGTCTTACCTACAGGATCCGTGTCGCCGAAATATTTTTTGGCCGTGGGAGCCGACATGAGTATAGTATACGGATCTTTCAGGGCCGTATGGGCATCCCCTCGGGTCACATCCACGGTGAAAACGTCAAAGAAGCCATCCTCGGCAAAAAATATCCGATCTTCGTTGAACACGTTTTCGCCGTACCGAATGGTTGCACTCGTCTGCAGCGTCCGCACTACGCGTTCTATTTCGGGGAAATCCTGCGCAATTAACGGCCCATAAGGTGGGGCCAGCTGGGCCAGGTGCAGGCTTGTCGACCCATCGTCGGACAGGAACTCCCGGGACACCCGGTAAATCCGATCGGCCTTTTCATGGAAGCGATCATAATTCAGCTCGTCGTTTACGTATAGCGCAAGCAAGAGAAAGGCGGTTAACCCAAGGGCTAGGCCCATAATGTTGATGGCAGAAAATACCTTGCCCCGCACGAGGTTGCGCCAGGCGATTTTGAAGTGGTTTGTAAGCATTTTGTTTACTTTTTGAGATTTTAGCTATCCGCTTTGGCGGATGGTTTTCCTATTCTTTATCCCATTTCATCACTCATCGCGCAATGATTCCACAGGATTGGCAAGTGCCGCCCTGACGGCCTGCGAACTCACGGTAACAAGGGCAATAAGCAGTGCACCCACACCTGCCAGCCCGAACACCCACCAATGCAGGTCGGTGCGGTATTGGTAGTTGCCCAGCCAATCGCTCATGACCCACCACGCGACCGAAAATGCCACGGTGCACGAAATCAGTACGAGCACGACAAATTCACGGTTGAGCAATCCCACCAAGGACGCAACGGATGCACCGAGCACCTTGCGGATGCCCATCTCCTTGGTACGCCGTTCGGCAGTGAAAGCCGCGAGGCCGAACAGGCCGAGGCAGGAGATGATGATGGACAGCATGGCAAATACGCCCGCCAGTTTCTGGATAAGCATCTCGGACTTGAATATCTCATTGAACTGTTCATCCAGAAAACCATATTCGAACGGGTAACCCGGATTATTCACCTTCATGATTTCTTCAATCTGGGAAACGGTTTTCGGGAGATCCGCACCCACACTCGTCTTGATGTTCAATAGCCCTCCCGATAGGTTAAAAGGACGGAAGAAAACCGGTGCCGCAGGCGCATAAACATCATTGTATATAAAGTCTTTCACCACCCCGGCGACGAGGTACGGATCGCCGTCCCAATATACCGTTTTCCCGGCGGCCTTGCCGTCAGGGCTTATATGTTTAGCGAAAGCTTCATTGATGATGATACTGCTGCTGTCGCCCAGCATCCCTGGCCGGAAGTTACGGCCATCCGCCAGTTCCATGCCCATCGTCGGGATAAAACCATCATCGGCCCATTGGTAGTACAACGTCACCTGTTCGTTTGGGTCCTTCCCTGCCCAGTCCATGCCGGTCCGTACCCCGATATGAAGGACGCTTCCGCTGCTCAACCCGATACTTTCCACATTACCCGTGGCCATGAGTTGTTGTTTAATGGCATCGTAGCGCTTGGTCATTTCACCACGTAACGGCACGGTGACCACCTGGCTGCGTTCAAACCCCAGGTCGCGGCCTTTCACATGCTGGATCTGCTGGAAGATGACGACCGTGCAGATGATGAGTGTAATCGAGGCGGTATATTGCAATATCACCAACCCACGCCGTATAAACCCTGTCGCGCCCACATTTTGTTTGGCCCCTTTCAGCGTCGTTATCGGATTGAATGCGGAAAGGTAAAATGCGGGATATATGCCCGACAGGATGCCGCAGGCCAAAACGATGCTGATGAGAAAGTAGCGGTGAGAGGGTTTAAGCAGGTCGACCACCAATTCCTTCTCGACCAGGCTGTTGAACGCGCCGATAGTTAAAAAAATGAGTCCAATCGCCAGCAAGCCGGCTATCGCCGCCAGGATAATTGACTCTCCCAGAAAACGGCCGATGAGCGAGACTTTTGATGCACCGACGACCTTGCGCATGCTGACTTCCTTGGCGCGTTTTTCAGAACGTGCGGTGGCAAGGTTCATGAAATTGATGCAGGCAATCACCAGTACCACCCACGCAATCAGGCTAAACAGCCGGACATACTTCATGCGGCCTTCCTGTTCGTTGCCCTCCTCGTCGAAACTATTGTACAGCCGCAAGCGCTCCATCGGATAGAGGAAATTGCCAGCATCGGCATTACCTGTTTTACGCGAGACCAAATCATTGAGCATGCGGTTTACGTCAGCTATAGCTGCTGTGGGTTCCAGCCGGACATAAGTCATGACCACGGCATTGCGCCAATCCCTTACCCAGGCGTTTTCTTTTTCAAACGTTTCGAATGGCACAAGCCAGTCAAACTGGATCGTGCTGTTGGTAGGCAAGTCTTTTACCACGCCGGAGACCATATAGTCCTCCTTCCCGTTGACGCGCACCGATTTGCCAAGTGCGGGCACGTCGCCGAAGAGACGTTTGGCGGCAGATTGCGAGATGACCAGGTCATTAGGGCTATCCATGGCCGTGGCCTTGCTGCCTTCTACAAATTCCAAAGAGAAAATATCCATAAATTCGGGGTCGGCAATGTGACCGTTCTGGTAAATGCCGTTGTCGCCTACCGTGAATAAATATGAGCCCCTCCAATTTGCCCGTGCAACGTGTTTGATTCCGGGGATATCGGCCTTCATTGCCGGACCTAAGAGGCCGGAGTGGGCATCCCCGCCCTGTTTTGATTTGGTGATGTAGATATGTTCCTTGTCGAGAAAATGGTTGTCGTATCCCATTTCGTCGGCAATCCAAAGGAAAATAAGCGATGCCGCGGCTATGCCCACGGCAAGGCCGAAAACGTTGAGTGCGCTGTAGCCCCTGGTCCTCCAGAGATTTCGCAGGGCGATTGTGAAATAATTCTTGATCATTTTATTCAGTGTTCAGTGTTCGGTGGTCAATGAACAGTGTTCCGTGACCTGCCGTTGTTCGTCATTAGTCGCAAACGTCTTTGTTCATTTATCCTTGTTCCTTCGCCCGTTGTTCCAGTATCGTTCTCCGTTCTCACCAGCCAACGGCAATCCATCACTCACCGCTGGCCGGCCGTCACCAATCACTCATCCCTCAACGAATCCACCGGATTGGCCGTTGCAGCTTTGATGGATTCATAACTGACAGTCACCAGCGCGACGATGAAAGCCAAGCAAGCTGCTACGCCGAAAATCGTCCAGTTGATGTCGATCCGATAGGCAAAGCTATCCAACCACTTGGATGCACCGTACCATGCCAAGGGAATCGAGATGGCCACGGCCAAAGCCAACAAGCCGATGAAATTTTTTGTCAGCAAATAGACTATGCCAGTGACCGACGACCCTAATACCTTACGGATGCCTATTTCCTTGATGCGTTTTTCGGCCATGAAAGCAGATAACCCGTATAGGCCAAGGCAGGAAATAAAAACACCCAACGCGGCAAATAGGTAAAACAGGTTGCTCAGCCGGTGTTCACTTTCGTATAGTTTGTCCAACTCCTGGTCAACAAACCCGTACGAAAAAGGGAAATTGGGATTGATATCAGCGTTGATTTTCTCCAATGCGCTAAGGGTAGCCTCCAGTTGCTGTGGTTTTGCCTTGACCACGAACATTCCGCCCCAATTGTTATAAGAAAGTATCAGGGGTTCGATGGCTTGGGTAGCGGGCTTGAAATTGAAGTCCTTCACCACCCCGATGATCTGCCCTTTGTTCCCCCATAAAGCGAACGGCTTGCCGATCGCCTCTTCAGGAGCATATCCGATAATGCCCGCCAATTTTTCATTGATGATGTAATTGCTCGAGTCGTTGTGTTGTTTGGAGAAAGGCCGCCCTGCCACCATTTCCATATCAAATACCTCGATAAAGTTCTCCCCTACGTCCATCATGGGCACAATCAGCTCCGAATCGGGATCCTTTCCCTCGTATTGAAAGTCTACGGTGCCGCTTTTCAGATTCGATGGCAGCATATCAATGACGGTGAAATCCGATGTTAGCGGATGGTTGGCCAATGCATCTTTGTAGGCAGCCTGCTTACCCCACACTTCACCGTTCATTTCTACATAGACCAGGTTGGATTTGTCAAAACCAAGGTTTCGGTTCTTCACAAAGCTGAGCTGTTTATAGATGACGATTGTTCCAACCAAGAGGAATATGGACACGACAAACTGCACAACCACCAACGTGTTTCTAAACACGGCATGACCATTTTTGCCCGCAGTCGGCGCGCCTTTGAGTACGCTCGCAGGGACAAAGCCCGATAGGTACAAAGCCGGATAACTTCCCGAGATCAATCCCGTGAGCAGCGCGATGCCTAACATAGCGGCTAATATGTTGATATCAAACAGGCGGATTTCCAACGTCTTGCCGATGAGTGTATTGAAGCCGGGCAATGCCAACCACACCAACCCTATTGCAATGAAAAGAGACACGAACGTGATCAGGAGTGACTCACCCATGAACTGGGCGATGAGTTGCACCCGTTCGGCACCAACGACTTTCCTTAGTCCTACTTCCTTTGCCCGGCGGGCCGATCGCGCCGTGGAGAGATTCATGAAATTGATGCACGCAACGACCAGCATGAAGACCGCGACCATGAACAGGGTATCCACATACCGGCTGTTGCTACGTCCTGCCAAGTCTACCTGCAGGTTGGTGGAGTGCAAGTGGATGTCGCCCAATGGCTGAAGTTTGAACGTTGTTTTTAGCATCGAGCCATCCACGTGTGCCCAGAAGATTTCCTGTACTTGCCGCTCGATATGATCAACGGAAGCTTCAGTATGGACAAACGAGTCATCCATCTTGAGGTATGCATAGTTGACAAAATTCCGCCAATCCTGTTTCGCATCGTGCATCCAGCTGTCGTGTTCGATCTGTTCCATCGGGAGCAGGTAGTCGAATTGCAGGTGGGAGTTGCTGGGAAGGTCGGCGAGTACTGCCGTGATGGTCAACGGCCGTTTATTTTCCTGTATCAAGGATTGGCCAACGACCTCGGTATGCCCGAAATACTTTCTGGCCATGCTTTCTGTGATCAGGATGGCGTTTGGCATGTTGAACGAGTGTTGTTTTTCTCCGTCTACCAATGCGAATGAAAAAAAGTCCCAGAATGTACTGTCGACGTAAAAGCCCCCTTTTTCCTCAAAGCGATTGCCCTCATGTTCAAACGTGTACTTTACCGGATGGCTAAACCGCAAGTAATTGTCGACAGCGGGCAGCTTTTCGAGCAGCTCCGGAGCAAGCGGGGGAGGCGCCACTGCAGCCCTGAAGTCTTCGGATAGACTGCTTGTAATCCGGTAGATTTTCGACGCGTTTTCGTGGAAACGGTCGTAGCTCCGTTCGTTGGCAACCCATAGCAGTATCAGGATGCTTGATAACAGACCGATGGATAGCCCGGAAATATTTAAGAGCGAATACGCTTTGTAACGCCAAAGGTTGCGAAATGCGATTTTGAAATAGTTCTTTATCATAGCAAAAAGTCATTCATCCCTCAATGAATCCACCGGATTGGCGATCGCCGCCCGTATCGCCTGCCAGCTCACGGTGAACAGCGCAATGACTACGGCCACCAATCCCGCTGCCGCGAACATCCACCACTGGATCTCGATGCGGTAGGCAAAACCCTCCAGCCAATTGTTCATTGCCCACCATGCCATGGGCGAAGCAATGACCACGGCTATCAAAACCAATTTGACAAAATCTTTGGAAAGCAACCCTACAATGCCCGACACCGTTGCTCCCAGCACTTTCCGGATGCCGATTTCCTTCGTGCGCTGGAAAGCAGTGAGCGTAGCCAGGCCGAAAAGGCCTAAGCAGCTGATAAGAATGGTGATCGCCGTTGCCAGGTTGATGAGTTTTCCGATCTGCCGTTCCTGCTTGTACATCGCTTCCAGCATTTCATCATAAAAACGGTACTGATAAGTATCGGCAGGATAAAACTGCGCCCATTTTTCGCCGATCCGCTTCAATGTGGCCTGCCACCGTGCAGGATCGTGGCCATCCAGTTTAATGTTGAATGAAGAAAGATCTCCTTTATAGGTCGACAGCACTGTCGGCGTAATCGATGTGTAAAAGTCCTGCGTGTGAAAATCCTTGACAACACCGACAACGGGGTATTTACTGTTTCCCCGCTGGCCGATGAATTGCCCGAGGGCTTCTTCAGGAGTGGTGAAACCGAAGGCCCGGGCTGCGGTTTCGTTGATGATATACTCGGAAGTGGTGTCCGAGGCACGGATGTTCCGGCCCGCCAGCAGCTCCATCCGGTACAACGCCAGATAAGCCGTATCGATGGTCTTTTTGAAACTGATGATTTCCACGGGGGCCTCACCTTGGGGCGTATACCCGAAAGGGCTGGACGAATAGCCCGATGACAGCGGGGCGGTACCCATGGCTACCTGATCAACCCCCGGCAGGTTCCGGAGCTCGTTCAACAGCGTAAACTGCTTGTCCTGGTAGCGCGGGTCGGAGAGGTATTTCCACGGCACGTTTACCAGCACGGTGGCGTCTTTATCAAAACCCATGTCGGCCTTCATGGTATGCCGGAGCTGCGCCCCGACAATAATGGTACAGATGATGAATATCAGTGCAATGGTAAACTGGAACACAATGAGGACCTTCTGTAGGCTGAAGCGATGGACTGATGGAGACGCGAAGAAGTTTTTGAATACATCTACCGTCTTTACTTTGGTAATCAGCCAGCTGGGATATAGCCCGGCCAGCAGGGTGGTCAGGAGCACCAGGCCCAGCATAAATCCCGTGAACAGGAAGATGTTGTCTGCCGCTGTGACGCCAGCGGGGATGATGTCGTCCAGCAGCCAGAACGCCAGGCGGCCGAGGCCGAAAGCCATTACTGAGGCAATCAAGGCCGTCAGCAACGTCTCACTGAGAAACTGGCCGATCAGTTGCCGGGAGCCGCCGCCGAGCGTTTTCCGCACGCCGATTTCTTTGCCACGTTGCGGGATTTGTGCAACGCTCATGTTGATGTAGTTGATGCAGGCGAGGATGAGCAGGAACGCCCCGATACCGAGCAGTCCATATAGCACGGGTTTACTGGTTTTGCTTACGTTTGCACCATCAGACACGTTGGTCGAAAAATGGACGTCCCTGATGGGCAGGAGTTCATATGACCGTATCCGGGGGGGAATATTGGCATTCCCCCCGCTTTTCCGTTCATCTTCAAAGGCTTTCCAATGCCTCGCATCCAGTTCGTTGATCTGATCCAGCTTGGTGCGAACATCCACGCCGCCCTGGAGTTGCAGGTAAAGCCGGTCGCTCCCGTTGGTGTTGGTCCATACGTAGGTATCATAGGCCACTCTCGGCAGTACGACAAACTCTTGTGCCGTAAACTCCGAGGGCGTAAAATAATCGGCCACTATTCCCGTAACCGTGCGCACCACAGTATCCTGCCCGCAGTAGGTGATGGTCCGATGAAGCATGTCCTCCGTTTGGATATCCGGGAAGTATATGGTTGCCCGGCTTTGGGTGAGTACCACGCTTTCCGGGGCATCCAATGCCGTATGCTTATCACCGGCCAGCCAGGTGTACGGAAGCATCTTGAAATAAGAAGCATTGGTGGCTACAATGTCACTTGGGTCTTCCTGGATAAAAGCGGCCTGGTTTTGCCGCTTGATTTCAACGCTGCTTACCCATTGGCCGAATACCGGCACCACATGCTGCACCCCCGCGAGCTCTTCTTCGATGCCCTGATACAGCGGCGCCGACACCCCGCCCATCCTTGATTCCCTGCCTTCTCGGCTGAATGCGCTGATCACCTTATAAATGCGGTCACTATTCGGTAGGTTGGCATCGTAGCTGAATTCATGATCAATGATCCGGTAAATGACCCAGCACGCGCTGATGCCGATGGCCAGCCCCAGGATATTTAACGCTGTAAACAGTCGGTTACGCCACAGGTGGCGGAGGGTGAGCTTGAGATCGTTCATGTTCATGTTTTTTATTTGCTTTGGATCGTGCCTTATGATGAAAATGCCTGTCTTTATATAGCAAAAACTATTCGTCCCTTAAACTATCCACCGGATTGGCTGTTGCTGCCCGCACAGCCTGCCAGCTTACGGTAAATAGCGCAATAGTTACAGCCACTGCACCCGCCGCAGCAAACATCCACCACTGGATCTCGATGCGGTAGGCAAAACCCTCCAGCCACTTGTTCATCGCCCACCATGCAATGGGGGAGGCGATGACAACGGCGACCAGTACCAACTTCACGAAGTCAGCCGAGAGCAACCGCATAATGCTTGAAACGGAGGCCCCCAGCACTTTACGGATACCGATTTCTTTTACGCGCAAACTGGTGGCATGTACCACAAGTCCAAATACGCCCAATGCCGCCAAAAGCATGGTGAGGAGGCTAAATCCGCCAAATATTTCCTGGAGTTTTTCCTCCGCTTCGTATTGTTTCGCCAACGTTTCCCTGACGATCTGCATGTCGATTAATTTGTCTGGGTAAAGGCTTTTCCAGGTGGCCGCTACAGACCGCATGACACGCTGGGATGTTCCCGGCCGACTGCGAATGAGCAACGCGCCGTACGAGGGATTTCGCTGCCCGACGATCACGGTGGGTACCGTGGCGTTATGCAGCGACTCGCTGTTGAAATCGTCAATGATGCCCACGGGTATGATCTTGGCTTCATGCAGCGGTACGTTCAATTGTGTTATGCCGAGCATATGTGCGGTGCTGGCCGTTATTAGGCAGGGGCGTATGCTATTGAACGCTGCATCCAAGTCTGTCGCCTCAATAGCATCGCCGGGCTTCGATCCGTTCAGGAAGCGCCCTTCCTTCAGCCGCAGGCCTAGGGTTTGAGCCATATCCGGATCGCCTGCGATATACCAGAGGTCGGTTTTATTTCCTGGGTCACGCGGGTCGTCAATGAGCCTGGTCATGTAGCCCGCGCCATCGGTTGGCAGCCACGTGCTAAAGCTCGCTGAGAGGATGTCGGGGTGTTGCGCCAACTCAGCTTTCAACACGCTGGCTTTATTGTCCCACGATACGTGATTGAGGCTAAGCAGCCCTTCCGTATCGAAGCCTACATCCTTGTTTTTCAGGAAGTCTACCTGGTGCTGTACGACAAACAGCGCTACCAGGATACCGATGGATAGGGCAAACTGTGTGACCACCAGTGCTTCGCGCAACCCCTTTTGGTTCGTGCTTCGTTCTTTCAATACCTGGTTGATGCTCCCTACTGCGCGGAATCCGGATACAAGCCACGCAGGATATAGGCCGCTAAACAGACAAATCAGCAAGAAAACCAAAAAAGCTGCGGTGAGGTAGGGCCAGCCCGCACCGAAACGGAATGCCAGCGGATGTCCGATGAAATGCTGCAATGAAGGAAGCACGAGCTGATAACATAAGCAGGCGATTAGCCCCGCTGCACTGAACGTGAGCAGCGATTCAATCAATGACTGTCCCATGATTTGGCGTCGCGATGCACCCAATATTTTATGGACGCCTGTTGTCTTTAGCCGACTGCTGGCGCGCGCTGTACTTAAGTTGATGTAGTTGATACAGGCAATCAAAAGCAGCATGGCCGCAACCGCCATGAAGATATAACTGTGTCTTATGTTGCCTTTAACCAATTGGTAAGCGGGGAAATCGGTTTTCAGGTAGATGTCTTCCATGGGCTGTAACCCGAACTGCAATCCCTTGTCGTTCTCGGGGATATCCCGGTACCAGGCATTGATCTTCCGCTCAAATTCCGTTGGGTCGGTTCCATCGCGCAGCAGGACGTAGTGCCTTGCATAATGCGCACCGCGGCCGCCGTTCGTCAGTTCCTGCTCGGTGCGTTCATGCAGCAAAAGCGCATCCGCGCGTAGGTGAGTATTCGGCGGCAGGTCTTTCATTACTCCTGCTATGACATATTCATTGGGTTCGTCATATTGTGGTACATCGTAGATACGCTTACCCAAGGGATTGGTGCCCGAAAAATGGGTGTTGCTGAATTGTTCGGAGATAACAATTTTCTTGATGTCGCGGCTCGGCGTCAGGTCCTGATGGGAAAGGAGCCGGATGTCAAGCAACTGCATGACGGCACTATCCGCATGGAGCATTGTCGCTTTGAGCGGTACTGGACCTGCTTTGTCGATTTTCAGGTGGATGGGTGCGGGGTAGATTTCGCTGTAATCTACCACTTCCGGAAACTGATGCTTTAAAGTTGGAGCAAGCGTAGCAAATACGGTTCCTCCCTTTTGGCTGTAATCTCCACTGTTCTCTCGGATGGAGAGTAGCCTGTACAGGTTTTTCGAATGGCTCCAATGGGTATCATAAGATAGTTCGTCAAATACGACCGCACCGATCAGCAGGCAAGACGTCAAGCCTAACGTAAGCCCTAAAATATTGATGATGGTGTACAGCTTTCCTTTCAGCAGCGTGCGAAAGGCGATTTTCAGGTTACGCTTCATTTTTTTAGTGTTCGGTGGCGAATGAACAGTGTCCGGTGACCTGCCGTTATTGCCTGTAGTCGTTTATACGTCTTTATTCATTTATCGTTGTTCCTCGATCTCTGTTCCTGTAACTTTCTCTTTTTCCACCCATTACTGACCACCCACCACCCATTACTCATCCCTAAGCGAATGCACCGGATTAGCCCTGGCGGCATAAAATGTCTTGGCGGCCAATACCGCTACGGCTACGATGAGCAAGCCCATTGCGGCAACCGCAAATACCCACCAGTTGAGTGGTGTCTTATACGCAAAATCCTCCAGCCACTTGTGCATAAAATAGTAAGCTACGGGGATAGCAATCAAGCAGGCTACCACCACCAGCGATACCAGGTTTTTGGTCAGTAAGATGATGATTTGTGCCACAGAAGCGCCCAGGACCTTTCGGATGCCGATTTCCTTGGTGCGTTGGTTTGCCGTGAAAAGTGCCAAGCCAAACAGACCAAGCGATGCTATAGTGATGGAGAGCCCAACAGCCCAGTTTAGTAATTTGGACAGTTTGAGCTCCGTTTGGTAGAAGCCCTGGATGGTCTCATCCAAGAACCGATATTCAAATGGCTCTTCGGGGTAAACTTCCAGGAAAGCTTTTTCCATCTTGGCTATGCCTGCTTTCCACGTGGTGGGATGCATTTGGTCTAAGGCAACGTGCATGACGTAGCCCCCTTTGCGGCTCCAATACATCGCGGGACGGATTTCGTGATGGGCTGAAGCAATGTTAAAGTCTTTCATCACGCCGACAACCGTATATTTTCCGTCATTAAAGGTTTTGCCGATGGCTTCTTCCGGCGAATCGACTTCCATCAACGGAAGCATCTTCTCGTTGACCAATGCCTCGTATGTAGAATCCAATACACGGACATTCCGTCCGGCGACCAAGGGGATGTCATAGACATGGATGTAGTTTTCGTCGCCGTGCCGGATATCGAATGAAAGCTGCTTATCTTCTTTCAAAGAAGCATCGTAATGAAACCGGGAGTACATCGAACCCTGGAACGCGGGCGATTGGTTGCCGAAACTAACCGCCTTTATTTCGGGGATTTCCATCAGCTTGTTTTTGAGTACATCGCCCTTGTTCGCACGGTTAAAGTCCGGGATATAGAAATTAATAATGGCATCCTTACGGAAACCCATATCCATCTGCGTGGCGAAATTGATTTGCTTGCTGACAAAAAGAACGGCTATCAGGAAGACCTGCGCCAATACAAACTGGAATAGGGTCAGTCCTTTCCGTATCCACGCGCTACGGGAAAGGTTGGAATTGCCGGACACTTGATTTTTTAGCGCCAGGATCGGCGCATAGCCCGTCATGATCCAGGCGGGGTAAAAACCCGCCAACAGCGTGACAATTATGAGCTGGATAAGCAGAAACGCCACCGTCGGCAAAAGCGGAATACTGTTCGCTGAAAATCCCTTGGGCATGAACCCTTCAAAGGCATGCAGCAATATCGGGAGTAACAGTACAGATAATAGTGTGGCAAAGCCGGCAACAACCAATGTTTCCATTAAAAACTGCCCAATCAAACTGCTTTTCTTACTGCCCAGGGTTTTGCGGACGCCGATTTCTTTGGCGCGTTCGATGGATTGTGCCGTGGAAAGGTTAATGAAGTTGATGGCACCCAGTGCCAAAAGGAAAACCGCCAATAGGACGAGATTCCGTAAAGTGGCGGGTTTGACAGCCTCGTAATTGAACTCCGTATTGAAGTGTACATCGTTCAAAGGTTGCAGGGCGAATTGGTCTTTCGGGGTTCCGGCAGGGGCCTTCGCGTGCCGGGAAACGACCTTGGCAATGCTTTTTTCCACGGTTGCGGGCTTGGTGCCGAGGGAGAGGAGTACAAGGCATTGGTAGCTATCATTGTAGTTGCCCCATGAGTCCCAACTGTGGAATTTCTTTAAGCTTTCGCTGGCCGAAATGGTAGCCGTGGATATATAGCCGTTATATTTGAAATCTGAGTTTTCTTTCATTTCGGCGACCACTCCGGCAATTTGCAAGGGTATGCTGTCGGCGTATAGGATGGTTTTGCCAATGGATTCCGTTACGGGCGTCTGTGGGAAATAGCGCTGGAAATATGCTTCGCTTAGTACGACTTGGTTGGGCTGCGTTAGGTACTGCACATTCCCGGCGAGCCATTGGTGGGGATAGATGGTAAAATAGTTTTTGTTGGTGAAGATGAGCCCTTCTTCTTTTGGAAAGACCCGTAGGTTATCCTGTCCCTTTTGTCCCTTTTGCTCCGCCTTTATCTTCGCGTCGTGGATTTGGAAAAGCGGCGCCACCGCCTCCAGTCCGCTGACCTCTTCTTCCATCGTGCGAACCAGTGGAACCAGTACGGCTGGACTTTTGAAACCGCCGTCACTCACAACCCGGTACACGCGGTCGCCGTGCGGCAGGTGCTTATCGAAACTGTAGTCATAGCGAATCATCAGGAAGATGACCAATGTGGCACAGATGCCAATGGATAGGCTCAAAATGTTAATCGCGGTGATTAACTTATTCTTCTCGATGTGGCGGAATGCTGTTTTGAAATAATTCGTTATCATTTTTAAACGTCTTTATTCTCCTATCTTACTTCTTTTTCACTGACCACCGGCCGGTCTCCGACCACCCATCACTATTTACCAGTCACTCATCCCTCAGCGAGTCCACTGGATTGGCTACCGCTGCCCGCACAGCCTGCCAGCTTACCGTGAGCAGGGCAATGACTACGGCCGCCAGCCCCGCGGCAGCAAACATCCACCACTGGATCTCGATGCGGTAGGCAAAACCCTCCAGCCAATTGTTCATTGTCCACCATGCGATGGGCGAAGCAATGACCACGGCAATGAGTACCAGCTTAACGAAATCCCGGGACAGCAGGCCTACGATGCCCTGCGCCGAAGCGCCCAGCACCTTGCGGATACCGATTTCCTTTTTCTTTTGCATCACGATGTAGGTGATCAGGCCAAACAGGCCCAACGCGGCGATGGCGATGGTGAGCGCCGAAAAGAGGGAGATGACGCGCGCCACATGCCGTTCCTGGCGGTATTGCCGGTCGATGTCTTCATCCAGCATGACGTAGTTGAGTGGATAGCCTGGGAAGCGCGACTCCCAATAACGGGCGATGCCGTCCATAGTTGCCTTGATGGACTCCCCCTGAGTAGCTACCGCAATATAGTTGTAAGCATACGGTGCGTTGAACACCACGATGGGATTGATGGCCTCCTGCAGGCCGTGTTGGTGGTAGTCGGCCATCACGCCCACGATTTGCCCATCTTCCCGCCCGGCGGTATTGATTTTTTTTCCGATGGCTTCTTCCGGCTTCCAGCCGATGAGCCGACAGGCGGCCTCGTTGATGAGTACACCGTTGGTCGCATCCGTGGCGTGCAACGGGGAAAAGTCCCTTCCCGCCCGGATGGTAATGCCCAACGTTTTCACATAGTCGGGGTCAGATGGGATGACTTCCATGGTAAGGCTTTTATCCTGGCTGAATCCCTCGGGCCGCACCAACTGGCCATTCCACCCACTTCTGCCTGGCAATGCTGCAGATGCCGTGATGGCCGAAACACCAGCCACCTGCGATAGGTCATGCTTGATGCTTTCGTAGTTCGTTATCACTTCCTTGAACGGTGTATTGGCCAGGCTGATTACGGCCACGCCGCCGCGTTGGAATCCCAGTTCCTTGTTTTGGATATAAGCAAGCTGCTTAGCGGCCACCAATGTGGCCATCACCAACGCGAGTGAGACCGTGAATTGGAAAACCACCAGTGCTTGCCGGAGGCTGATACCTTTGCCGCCGGTGGGGCGTTGGCTCTTGATGGATGCCACGGGCCGCAGTTTGGACAGCAGCCATGAGGGGTAGCCGCCAGCCACGAGTGTAGTAAACAGGATGAGCAGGAGGCCTCCGCCAATGATGCGGGGCTGCACGAGCACACGCAGGGAAAGCGGCTGGCCAGAGATTTCGGATACCACCGGCAGCAAAAGCGCCATGAGTCCGATGGCTAGTACGGCGGCCAGCAATACCACCAAAAAGGTTTCCGCCATGAACTGTCCAATGAGCGAAGCCATGGGCGCGCCAAGGGTTTTCCTTACGCCAACTTCCTTTCCGCGGTCGGCTTGGAAAGCTGTGGTCAGGTTGATGAAATTGACACAAGCCAGCAGCAACAGTGCCAGCCCTATGGCGCCGAAGATATACAACTGCGTGGCATTGCCTTTTGCCCGGTTAAAACCGGAGACCGGTGAGTGTAGGTATATGGAACGCACCGGCTCCAGTTCATGCCCTACATCGTAGCCATTGCTGCGGTATTCATCGCCATTGTATTGCATGGAAAGTGCAGCGATCTTCCGCGCTGCCGCCTGGGCATCAGTGCCATCTTTCAGACGTACATAGCAATTCATGTCCCAGACAAACCAAGGTTCCATGTCGCCCTGTTGTGCCCAGGTGCTGAAGGAGAGCAGCACGTCGAAATCCACGTGTGAGGGTGGTAGCTCCTGCAATACCGCCGTGATCGTGCAGGGGATGGTATCACTCAGCACCAGCGTTTCGCCCACCACGTCGGTCTTGCCGAAATACTTTTCGGCCATAGGGGCGGTCAGTACAGCGGAATAGGGCGTTGCAAGGGCCGTGTGTTTGTCACCATGTAATACAGGAAAACGGAAAGCCATTAAGAATTGGTCGCCCGCATAGGCGATACGGTCGAAATAGCGTTCATTAGCTTGGGTAATGGAAAATTCATTGGCGTTCATCAGCGGTACCACATATTCCACTTCGGGGACATCCCGCGCGATGGTCGGTATAAGCGCGCGGCCTACCGTCTGGAAATGGCCTTCGGTGGTTTTGGACGTGTAGGCGGTGATAACGCGGTAGAGGTTTTCCGGCTGCGTACGGTCTACGCGGAGCTGCTCGAATACGTACACGCCGATGATGCCCGCAAAGGCTAGTCCCAATGTCAGTCCCGTGACATTGATAAACGAAAATAGTTTCCGTTTCCGTAGGTTCCTGAATGCAATTTTAAATGGGTTGGTCATCTTGCACAATTGATTTGTTTCTTCTGTTTTTTTTCCTTATTCATCCCGCAGGCTATCCACCGGATTGGCCTGCGCTGCGCAAATAGCCGTCAGTTTTGTATATACGAATCAATATGATAGGTGACGCAGTACATTTTCTGCGCCATAAATTCAACTGATTGATGGTTAGTGTTTTATTGGTATGTTGTGTGGCATTAGTGTTCGATATCGAACACCAATTGTTCGAAAGTGGGCAGGAATTGCTCGGTTTGATTAACGAGTTACCATAGTTGCTTTAATCCAACAGATCGGTATTGACTGATGGTATTGTCTTTGCTCAGCAAGGTTAAGTCATGGGTAATCGCTTGCCAGATAAGCATCCGATCAAAAGGATCCCGATGCCAGTCGGCTTTCAGAAGATGATATCCTGCGGCTTCTGATGGGATGAGCGGAAGAAACTCAAAGCCGCTTTCCTGGGCTATTATCGGCAGCTCCTCCGGGGAAACCCCTATTAGGTCGAGCTTGCCCAACCTATGTTTCAATGAAAGTTCCCAAAAGCTCACCGAGCTGATAAATACACGGTTAGTGGCGTCTTCCAACAAACGGGAAACCTTGGCCGAAAGTTTTTTGCGGTCCAATACCGCCCAAATGAACGTATGCGAATCCAGAAGGTAACTTATCCGAGCAGCTCTTCTTCTGTCATTTTATAATCGGGTTTAAACACGGCCTTCGCCTTTCCTTCCAACAATCCCAGCTTGCGTGCAGATTTAGTGACTTGTGACTCCGGAAGGAAATAACCCACAATTTCTTTTTTGCGTCCATAAGTCACCGCAAATCCTACTCCCGATTTAACCTGCTCAAGCACTTTTGCGAAATGTGCCTTGAATTCACCGACTGCCATAGTCTCCATACAACAAAGATATGGTATTTCTTGTCAAGTTGTCAAGAAATACCTACCGCTATTTTTTCCTTCACTCATCCCGCAGGCTATCCACCGGATTAGCCGCTGCCGCCCGGAGCGCTTGCCAGCTTACCGTCGCTAACGCAATCACCACGGCCGCCAGCCCCGCGGCAGCAAACATCCACCACTGAATATCGATGCGGTAGGCAAAGTCTTCCAGCCACTTGTTCATCGCCCACCATACAATGGGGGAGGCGATGACAACGGCGACCAGTACCAACTTCACGAAGTCAGCCGAGAGCAACCGCATAATGCTTGAAACGGAGGCCCCCAGCACTTTACGGATACCGATTTCTTTTACGCGTTGCTGGGCGGCATGTACGACTAATCCGAATACCCCCATGGCCGAAAGGAACAGCATCAGTCCGCTGAAAAAGGAAAACAGCGTTTGCTGTTTCTGCTCGGCTTCATATTGCTTGTCGAGGATATCCGTCACCCATTGGGCGTCCAAGAGGCGGTTTGGATAGATTTTCCGCCATAGCTTCATGAGCGATTCCTGCGCCTGCTTTTCCATACCGGGCGTGGTGCGGATGAACATCCGGGTGTAATCGGGGTTCTGTTCTCCCAGGATGAATACCGGTCCAAGCGCATGGTGTAGGGATTCCCGGTGGAAGTCCTGGAGAATGCCCACGGGCGGGTAGCCAAGTTTAGGGATGGGTACGCCCAGTTCCTGAACACCGAGCATTTCGGCAGTAGACGCCGTAATCAGTACAGCGCGTGAATTGATATACTGATGACGTTCAAGACTGTCCATTTGCCAGGTAGCATTTAGTTCAAAAGCATCCGTTGCATAAGCGGCATTCAGGTGTCGCCCCTCTTGGAGTTTGAAACCCAGCGTTTGCACAAAGTCGAAATCGGCAACAATACATTGTATCTCGATTTTCTCGTCGTCTTTTAGGGGGTGATCAAATGGGAGCATTCTGAACGTGACGGCTCCATCCACCGGGCTCCATCCGGCAATGCTGGCGGCCTCAATGCCCGGTAGCTTTTTTAACTCGGTTTTGAACGTTTCGCCTTTGCCCTCCCAATTGCGAACGCCAATATGCAGGAGATTTTCCTTGTCGTAGCCGAGTGGTTTGTCGGCTAAATAGTCGACTTGATACCTGACCACCAGTAACGCCACCAGCACCACGATGGCGATAGTGAATTGGACCACCACCAATGCCTTCCGCATACCGCCCGCGCTGACGATGCGGTCTTGGAATAATTTCCCGCGCAAGGTGTTCGATGGGTTGAAGCCCGAAAGCAACCAAGCGGGATAGGCTCCGGTAACGATACTCATGGCAAAAACAAGTGCCAACGTAACGCCAAATGTACCGACGTTGGCCAGTAACGAATGAGCAAGCCCGTGCCCGATGAAGCTTTCGATCACCGGCAAAGCCAATCTGTACAGGCCGACGGCCAATATGGTGCTGACGGAGAAAAACAGGAGCGATTCGGTGAGGAATTGCCCCACCAATTGGCTGCGCTGGGCGCCAAGGATTTTGCGTACACCCGTCTCTTTGAGCCGTTTCATTGCCCGTGCGGTGCTGAGGTTCACGAAGTTGATACAGGCGATAAGTAGGAGTAAGGCACCCACCCCAGTGAGGATATAGATGGTGTTGCGGTTGCCCCGTACGGTGAGTTCACTGTCGAAGTCCGAATCAAGGTATATTTCAGTAACGGGCTGCAATTCAAATGAGACATTTTTCTTTTCATTCGGATTTTCCATAAAATCCCGAAACCAGCTGTTGATTTTGTCATTAAAAGCTACTGCATCCGTCCCGGGCTTAAGCATGTAGTAGATATTGCGTCCGCCCCGAATACCCTTTTTGGTCAGTTCGCCGTTATCCGCTGGGGGTCTTGTCAATGCAATAGCATCGGCCCTTAGGTGCGTGTTTTGGGGAATGTCTTTAATAACTGCCGTTATGAGGTAAGACGTTGGGCTTTTGCTCCAAGTAGGCACATCCTCAATAATTTTGCCGATGGGTTCTTCACCCTTGAAGTGCCGATCACGGAAGCTTTCGGTAATCACCAGGTTCTTTTGTCCGGCTACGAATGGGGTGAGTTGACCGGATACCACTTGGAAATCAAACATCTCCAAAGCATTTGTATCGGTATCTATTACGGTTAACGCGATGCCGTCCAGATCGTCATTACGAATCCGCAGACGTGCTTCCGAAGAATTGATGGTGGCAAATTGCTCCATTTCCGGAAAACGTTCTTTCAACATATACGCTAATCCCAACGGGGTATAGCGATTCTTTTGGTATAAGCCATCGGCCATTTTATTGGAGCTATTTACCTTGTATAGGTCATCGGCCCTGCTCCAAAACTTATCGTAAGACAGCTCATCGATGACCACGGTAAAGACCAGCATGCAGGCCGCAAGGCCAATGGTGAGCCCGAGGATATTGATGGTGGCGTAGGTCTTGTCCTTGACCATCGTACGCCAAGCGGTTTTGAGGTAATTTCGTATCATTGTTTAGCCATTAGACGACAGACAACAGATATTAGACTTTCTGATTTCCGACTTAAAATTACTCATCCCTCAGCGAGTCCACCGGATTCGCCAACGCCGCCCGCACAGCCTGCCAGCTTACGGTAAATAGTGCAATAGTTACAGCCACTGCACCCGCCGCAGCAAACATCCACCACTGGATCTCGATGCGGTAGGCAAAGTCTTCCAGCCATTTGTTCATCGCCCACCATGCGATGGGTGAGCCCACCACTACGGCGATCAGTACAAGTTTGACGAAATCCGTGGAAAGCAACCGCACGATACCGGCTACCGAAGCGCCCAGCACCTTACGGACACCGATTTCTTTTACGCGCTGTTGTGTGGCATGCACAATCAGGCCGAATACGCCCATGGCCGAAAGGAACAGCATCAGTCCGCTGAAGAAAGAAAACAGCGTTTGCTGTTTCTGCTCGGCCTCGTATTGCCTGTCGAGGATATCCGCCACCCATTGGGCATCCAACAGTCGATTTGGATAGATTTCCCGCCATAGCTTCATGAGCGATTCCTGCGCCTGCTTTTCCATACCGGGCGTGGTGCGGATGAACATCATTGCGTAATCAGGATTTTGTCCGCCGAGGATAAATACCGGGCCAAGCGCATGGTGTAGGGATTCGCGGTGGAAGTCTTGGAGAACGCCCACGGGCGGATAGCCCAGTTTAGGGATGGGCATACCCAATTCCTGAATGCCGAGCATTTTGGCCGCAGACGCCGTGACGAGTGCCGAACGTGAGTTGACATATTGGCTTAGTTCGAGACTGTCCATCTGCCAGGACGCTTCCATGTCATAAGCGTCTGTTCCGTAAGCGGCATCTAAGTGTCGGCCGCGCTGCAGTTCGAAACCAAGGGTCGACGCAAAGTCGAAATCGGCAACAATGAAGTGTACGTCTATTTTTTCATTGTCTTTTAGGGGGTGATAAAACGAAGTATAGTAGAAGGAGCCGCTACCGTCTACTGGGCTCCAACTGGCGATGCTAGCGGCTTCGATGCCGGGCAGCTTTTTTAGTTCGGTTTTGAACGTTTCCCCTTTACCTTCCCAAGTACGGCGACCAATATGCAACAGGTTCTCCTTATCGTAACCAATCGGCTTATTGGCTAAGTAATTTACCTGGTTCGTTACGACCAGCAGTGCTATCAATACCACCACAGCGATAGCAAATTGAATCACCACGAGTGCCTTCCGCAGACTGCCTGCACTGACAATGGTGCCCTGGAAGAGTCTGCCTCTCAAGGTGTTCGAAGGGTTGAAGCCGGACAATAACCAGGCGGGGTAGGCGCCGGTAATGATACTGATAAAGAAAATGAGCAGCAATGCAGCACCAAAGATTCCCGGATTGGTCAGCATCGAAGACACCAACGGGTGTCCGATGAAGCTTTCCACTACGGGCAGCCCCAGTGCATACAGTCCAATAGCCAGTAGCGTGCTTACCAAGAAAAACAGGAGCGATTCCGTAAGGAACTGCCCCGCCAGTTGGCCACGTTGTGCACCAAGGATTTTGCGTACGCCCGTCTCTTTGAGCCGTTTCATCGCCCGCGCGGTGCTTAGGTTCACGAAGTTGATACAGGCGATAAGTAGGAGTAAGGCACCCACCCCAGTGAGGATATAGATGGTATTGCGGTTGCCCTTTACGGCGATATTGCTGTCGTGATCCGAGTTGAGATAAATCTCAGTGAGCGGTTGCAAACCGAATACTTTTTCCTTTTGTTTCGGATTGTCGATATATTGCTGTACCCAATCATTCATTTTTTGGGTAAATGCCTGTACATCCGTTCCGGGCTTGAGTAGGTAGTACACCTTTTGGCCTCCCCAAACCCCGTCTTTGCTTAATTGGGTGCTGGTGGGTTTGGTGAGTGCGATGGCGTCTGCACGGAGGTGCGTATTCTGGGGAATGTCTTTAATGACCCCCGTGATGAGGAAGGATTCCTTTTCGTCACTCCATGAGGGTACATCGTCGATGATTTGCCCGGTGGGATCCTGGCCATTGAAGTGCCTGTCGCGGAAACTTTCGGTAATTAGTAAGTTCTTTTGCCCGGATACGAAGGTTGGCAGGCGACCGTCGACGGATTCGAAGTCAAACATCGCAAGGGCATTGGTATCGGCTTCCAGTACCCTTGCAAGAATGCCATCTGGGTTTTCCGGGCCGATGCGGAAGCGTTGTTCGCGGGCCGAGATTTCGGAAAACTGTTCTACCTCTGGAAAATTGTCTTTCAAGGCTTTGCCAAGCCGGGCGGTCGTATGGGGATGTTTTTGGTATAAGCCATCACCCATTTTCCGATCTTCATAGGCGGTGTACAAATCATCGGACCGGCTCCAAAACTTATCATACGACAATTCGTCAATCACCACGGTAAAGACCAGCATGCAGGCCGCAAGGCCGATGGTGAGCCCAAGAATATTGATGGTGGCGTAGGTCTTGTCTTTGCCCATCGTACGCCATGCGGTTTTGAGGTGGTGTTTGATCATTTTTTCTTGCTTTAGGTATGTCGGTTACAGCCTATAGCGTATACAATTGTACTTAGCCGTCAGACTGGCCTGTCCTTATTCTTAGCGCTTTTACCCTTGACACCCGAACTTTCAGCAGATGTCTTCAGGCTTTCAAACGCAGTTACTGCGCCAAAACAATAACGTATTAATAGTCAGATAACTAATTAGGTGTTCGCTGTTGCAAAGTGTTCGATATCGAACACCTTCCGTTCAGAAACGGACACCGTGTGTTCAAAAGTAAGTGCGAAAAGGAGATTCATCAATGCAATACCACCTGTAGCGTTTTGCTGCCCGGACTCGTCTCCTGAAAAAACGACACCATTATGAATCGCTTGATTACCCATTACACCGTCCTCTCGGCTATTGGTATATTTGGTCTCACGGCTTGCGACAAAGCCGATTCAGATCAATTAGGGCCGGGCAAAGATTTAATATTGACCGCTACGGAACTGGAAAGGGCCGGAAACGACAACCTGTTTACTTTCGAGCTGTTTCGCACGGCAACTGCAGATTTGAATAGCGATGAAAATGCTCTACTCTCGCCGCTAAGCATCAGCATGGCCCTGGCCATGACCAATAGCGGCGCTGCCGGGGAGACGCGCAAAACAATCGAAAACGTATTGAAGTTTGGAAGCCTGACCACCGAAGAAATTAACGGGTATTACCAAAAGTTAATAGCTGATTTGCCCGCGCTTGATCCGAAAACTACCTTGGAAATCGCTAACTCTATTTGGCATCACAGGGATTTCAGTGTGTTTCCTGATTTCAAGGAAATAAACCGTGCCATTTATAAAGCAGAGGTCGCTGCATTGGATTTTAATGACCCCAATGCCTCCAACGTGATCAACGACTGGGTGAGCAATAAAACCAAGGAAAAGATACCGACCATCATAGACGGCCCCATTCCGGCGGCTGCCGTGATGTATCTCATCAACGCCCTGTACTTCAAAGGTGCTTGGGAACAGCGCTTTGACAAAGCGAACACACAAAAACGTGAATTCAGAAGACCGGACGCCTCCCCATTGAATACGGATTTTATGCAGATAGAGCATACGTTCAATATCTCGGCAACGGAAGACGTTGAGGCCATTGAACTACCGTACGGCAATAAGAAATACAGCATGGTTGTACTTAAGCCCCGGGGTGAGCGTACCCCATCGCAAGTGGCGGAAAAGTTAATGGAGACAGGTACTTGGAACGCATTAATTTCTGGCTTCCAGCCTCGAAAGGCCCAGTTAGCGCTCCCGAAATTCAAGTTCAGCTATGAGAACGAGCTTAAAAACGAATTAACGGACATGGGTATGGGCATCGCTTTCATACGCGGTTTAGCTGATTTTTCGGGAATAAGCAGTGAACCGCTCTACATCAATCGGGTACTGCACAAAACCTTTGTCGAAGTAAATGAGGAAGGAACAGAAGCCGCAGCTGTCACCGCCGTCGAAATGAATACCTATTCTTCTGCTCCATCCGTATACCCGTTCTTAGTTGACCGGCCATTCCTGTTTGCCATCCGTGAGATGGAGACCGGGCTTATCTTGTTTCTCGGTCAGGTAAACGACCCTTCGGTGGAGGAGACTGAGAGCAGGGAGTTTTAGGGGGCGGAAAACAGCCATTTTAAATGTGTATCAAATATATCGCTAACTTCATGCTTCCCTTTATTCATCCCTCAGCGAATCCACGGTAACCTAACTTGTGATTGAAATAATTTTGATTTACGTGCAAAATAACATATTATCACGTAATTCGCAAGTACGACGTCAATCTTTCGTGCACTGCCCAATGAAACGCTCGTCCTTCTAATCCACTTGTGGTATCAAGGTCAAGTGGCCGTATAAAAGTGTGAGCAGCTCGCACGGGTCCATATCAATGGCTTTGGCAATCAGGTAAAGCTCATCCGCACGCAATTTGGTTGCCACGTTAAGCGTGAGTTCGTTTATCCGGGCTTTGCTACGGCCATCCCGTCCAAAAGGGGGCGGGGTGTCTGGGGAAGGTTGTAAAGGCTAACTAATATCCCCTTACGGCTGTCTACAGGGATAGTTATGCCACCATAGATGTTGGGTAGAAATAAACCTGTAGAGCGGTAAGAAAAACCATCAAGCCGGTATGATACGTTATAAATCATGTAACGTAATGATTGCTATTTCTTTAACATCGGCCAACCGATGATCATTTGTTTTGTTAAAGGAATAAATCAATTCGCTTATTTGGAAAGATATAATATCCTGGTAGTATAGCCGGGTATCGGTATATTCAAAAATCGGCTATCGTTACCTTCTATCGAAGTAAAGCGTTCGTCGGTCATTAGATCTATCAAGCTGAGGTTGCCGGCGTTGTCTGCAATAGACGTTAATGCATCGATTTCAAATTGGAATGCGGAAGCGTTTTCATGTGGGTTAACTATCGTAAAAGCGTGTTGTGTATCTGTCCACCGATAAATACACAATAGGCTTGCTACATGCGAAGGGTCCCATTCCCTCATATTTTCGCTTCGCAACACGGCATGTTCTGTCCGCAACTTGGCGAGCTTGGTATAAAATGGAAACAACCCCACGCTGTCCAACTTGCTGATGGTGCATCCCAAACGGAAAATCGGTTTATCATCATATGGGTGGTTAAGATTTCCAATTTCTTGCCCATTGTAAACCATTGGAATTCCCGGCAATGAAAACAGCAAGGCTGCTGCCATTTTCGTCTGTTCCAGATTGTGGGAAGACAAAAATGATGGCAGATCATTGTTTTCAAGAAACCGGACTGTCGGCCCATACATTTTTTGATTAAACAGCGCATTCCTCAAAAGCGTTGTCCTCCTGTTTTCAGTGGGGTAGTTGAACACCGTTTGGCTGCGGCGCTCGTGATGATTTGTTTCCCATGACCACTGGGATACCCAGCTGGTATCTGTCGTCCAGTCATATGCGGCATCATACCCCATTTGGAACGGTTCTTTTACTGATGCTTTGTCTTCGGCGAGACACAACAGATCGGGTTTGACGCTCTTCAGTGCAGCAACCAGGCGTTTCGGAAAGTCGGGATTGCGCGCGGCTATGCCCCAGATGGCGTCGAAACGGTAACCGTCAATATCAAACATGCGCACCCAATGGGTACAAGCGGCTATCATCCACCGCTGTACCTCGGGATTATGGTAGTTCAAGTTGATCATGCCCTCCCAGAAATAATAGATAAATCCGTTTGGATCGCGGTGGTAATTCGATCCGTAGAGCGCACCATCCATCTCGCGCTGGTAAAACGTATAATAATGTGAACGTTCACCGTGGGTAATTGCATCCTGTGCATACGGATGGTGCACGGATGTATGGTTCGGAACAAAATCCAGTACTATCCTCATTTTCCTTTTCTTGGCCTGGGCAATGAACTGCTGCAGCTGGCTTTCACCGCCGATATCATCGCGTACTGAAAAATAGTCAATGATGTCATACCCTTGGCCGCCATCGTGGGTGGAGAACACCGGTTGAAGCAAAATCGTATTGATCCCCAAATGGGCGATCTCGTCCAGCTTCGCAGTAACATCCGCCAGGCTTCCCCCTTCGGTAAAAGCGGAAGGGGTAACCTGATAGACAATCGCCTGCTCCAGCCACGCAGGCTTGGTCTTAAATAATTCAAATGCAGCGATGCCGTCAGCATTTCGAGTGACATAGGTCTGGAAACGCAACGAATCGTTACCGCGTATCGCCCATAGATTGAAATAATAATTTCCCAAATGATCCGGTATACGCACCTTCGCCTCGCCGTCGTGTGCGCTGTAGATGGCACAGGTAGCAGGATTGCCGGATGCAGCCTCCCAACGGTAAGAAACCGGTGTTGGGAAAGATTCGATGACTTCCGCACTTAAGATCACCGTATCACCCCTTACCTGAGCTACCGGGCGGACCAACGGAAAAGGTGCATAGCCAAGCTTGAGCACCAGTGCATCAGAGCGATAGGTCTGGCCATCTTTGTGAGCCGACACGGAGATAACGCTTCGTTCCACGACTTCTACGAGGAACGAAAACGTGCCATCGGGTAAAGCCCTTATGGTAAATGATGAATCATTGTGGTGTACGGTGAGGTCTGCACCCCCGAAACCTTCCGCATAGCCATAGATGTCTTGCTTGGGCAACCAGACAACGGCATTTTCTTTGTTGATGGTGATCGAATTGCAAAAACCAAAATTGGGGCCAACAGATACCAATAGGAGTATTATATAAAGAGGGCCACGTGCTGGCGTGTATAGGTACCGGCATGAAGCGAATCTATCAAGTAGTTTCTTTAGCATTAGTTTATAATAATTTGTAATTAGTTCATTGCTTTTGCGGTATAAAATGCGGCGAGGACTTATTCGTGCGAATCGTACGTCACATTCATAGCAAATGGGCCAGCCCACGTTTCGGGTACGGGCCTGCCTAAGCCCCAATGCACGGCATTGACAACCAGCCGTTGAACCGCTGAAACATCAAAGTCCTCCGGGTGGCCAAGCGTAGTCATAAAAAGCTTACCGCCAAAGGAATTGACACCCGTCCAAGCCACCGGATTATCCACTGCTTCGTCTTCCGGGTCAACTGCCCGGCCCATTAACAGCCATTGCGAACCGGCTACCGGGTATTGGGGCAGCACGTTGTAAAGCCACGATCGTACATGAAACAACGAATCGACTCCCATCAAGAGCGGGTTATCTCGGGCCGCTGGTATCACACGCACATCTGTGCTCGAACGGTGTCCGTAATGAACGTGGTTGGCTGCGCCTTCCCACCCCGGAGGTGCATTAAATGCAAGTTCACCGAACGCATTCCATTTTTCGAGTGGATGGCCCACCGGATAGTTAAATGCGTGTGTGGACGTGCGAAAGCCGATCACCGGGCGCTTGGACGTCAGATAGTCCTCAATGTGCTTCAACTGCTCAGCCGGTAGGCGCCGCCAACGCAGGAAGAAAACCGCCAAATCGGCATCCTGAAGTTGCTCAAGGCCAGGTATATCCTCTTCGGCATTGTGATCCGGATGGGACTTCAACACCAATGTCCGCATAGCATAGTTTTTTTCAAGTTCAGCAGCAATCAGCGGCATCGTCAATTCGCTACTGTATTCATGATCTCCCGTTACGAACACCACCAGCGGTGCATCAGAACCTCCTGATTTCCCATCGCATCCAGCGAATAACCATCCCATGCCCGTAATACACATAAGCAGTAAACCAACGTGATAGGTGCTTAGATTTTTCATGATTGTATCTATGTTTAAATATTTCCTTTTTTCAGCTCGGACGTTGCAAAGTCCACCGCGCGAGCGGTTAGCGCCATATAGGTCAAGGAGGGGTTCTGGCAAGCGCTTGAGGTCATGCAAGCACCATCCGTAATAAATACATTTGGCGAAGCCCACAGCTGGTTATTGCTGTTTAAAAACGAGGTCTTCGGATCGCGCCCCATCCGGGCAGTCCCCATTTCATGGATGCCTTGTCCGGGATGCTGATTCGAGTCGTATGCATATACATTGGAAAAACCTGCTGCTTCGAGCATCTCACTCCCTGAATTCAGGATGTCATCCAGCATGGCCAACTCATTTGTCTTGTATTCGCAATCAATTTCGAGTTCTGGCATGCCCCACATGTCTGTTCTCGTAGGGCTCATCGTAACGCAGTTATCGTAATCTGGCAGGCACTCCCCCATTCCGTTCATCCAAACATCCCAGACGCCCGGCTCAGTAAGTGAATCTTTGTATGCCGCTCCGATTGAATCTTCCCGGACATTGCCACTTCTGCGCGTCACGCCGGCAGCGAAAGCAAAACCACGTATGTAGCGTTGCTGAACATCGTTACCCACGTTACGAAACCGGGGTATATAAATCCCAGTTGGTCTTCTGCCGTAGTAGTAACGGTCCTGAAACCCATGAAACTGCCCCTCTACATGTCCACGGTAATTGTGGTCCATCAGGTAATGTCCCAGCACACCGCTATCGTTTCCAAAGCCATTTGGAAACCGCGAAGAGATGGAATTCATTAGCAGCAAGGTAGTATTGAGTGTACCTGCGTTTATAAAGATGACCTTGGCATAATACGCAAATGTTTCTTTTGTTTCGGCATCAATAATCCGTACACCTGTAGCGCGCTGCCGCTCATCGTCATAGATCAATGAATGGACAACAGCAAATGGTCTCAGTGTCAAGTTTCCCGTGGCCGCAGCAGCCGGAAGCGTGGCCGAATTACTGCTGAAGTAGCCGGCGAACGGACATCCACGTGCGCAAAGATCACGGTACTGGCACGGCCCCCGGCCGTGCAGGCCTTTTGTCAAATTGGCCGTCCGGGATATGATGACGTGTCTGTCTCGGTATGTTTCCTCTATGCGTCTTTTCAAGTGCTTCTCCACAATATTCATTTCCATCGGTGGCAGAAATTCGCCATCAGGTAGATGGGGAATACCATCCCGGTTGCCGCTGATCCCAACAAAACGTTCTACGTAGGAATACCAAGGCGCAATGTCTTTATAACGTATGGGCCAATCTATGGCAATGCCATCCCTGGCGTTGGCCTCAAAGTCCAGATCACTCCACCGCTGCGTCCACCGCCCCCACAACAACGACTTGCCTCCTACTTGGTAACCACGTATCCAGTCAAACGGCTTGACCTGCGTATAGGGCTGCTCCTTATCCTTCACAAAGAAATGTGCTGTGGATTCGTTGAAGGCATAGCAGCTGCTGGCTATCGGATTTTCCTCCAGCACCTTCTGCGGCACGTAACCGCGGTGGGGAAGCTCCCATGGATTATGGTAGGCCGTTGGGTAGTCCTTGACATGCTCAACATTTCGGCCTCGTTCCAACACCAATGTCTTAAGTCCTTTCTCACACAGTTCTTTTGCGGCCCATCCTCCCGAAATTCCTGATCCGATTACAATGGCATCGTAAACGTTGTCCTTGGCGCCTACATTCACTTGGGGTACGCTAATTGACCGGCCTTCCTTATCTCCTGTTATGTTCATATTCATTTTCTACTACCAATTAAAAATCGACTTCACATACCGGCGGCTCCGTGCCCAGCTGGTTTTAACCGGCGCGGTGGGTGTGCCCTCAAACGCAAGCTCTATTGCGGCATCTCCTGTGAATCCCACCTCGCGCAATGCATTGGCAATTGCGGGGAAATCGGTCACGCCGTCGCCTACTGCTTCGGTCCATCGCCCGGTGCTGTCTTGGTCGCGCAGGTGCAGGTATGTGATTTTATGCCCATGCTCGTAGATAAAAGCAACGGGGTCTACGCCCGCCCGTATCAGCCAGTTGATATCCGGCCCTAGTTTGAGGTCGGGTACCCGGCGTATCATCTCCTTCAGATCACGCCCGTCATCCATCAGCTCTACGGTATGATTATGCATGTTGGGCTGTACGCCGTGGCGCTTGCAGATATCGAGCACGTCACCCAGTACCTGCGCCTGGGCGTCCAGCTCGTGGTCCGTCTTTCGGCGGCCGGCATCACCCACCGACAATCCTATATGCGCAGCCTTTAATTTCGCAAGACGCATGACGACAATCTCCATATCTTCCAGTATTCGCTGTCGCTGCGAGGCATCCCACATGTCGGCATAATACGAGGTGCCTGTAACGGGAAGCGTATACTTGCTAACCAACGCTTTTAGCCGGGGAACGGCATCATCCCGCCGGAGGACGGACTCCATGAGTTCTACACCCTGCAGGCCTGCACTACTCAGTTCGCTGAACACTTCGTCAAGAATCGGCGTACAATCCCAGTCCGGCGGGAACCGGCTTGCGTATACCCATAGATGCCCACTCAATACGGTCTTCTGACCTTTAGCCGCGGCTGAAAGCAGGGGTTGCGACAGCATCGCTCCCGACAGCATTGCTGTTGAACGGATAAACGCCCTGCGGCTCTGACGGTGAAGTAATCCCATGCTATTGTTTCATTACATTATCCGGCAAAGCAAACGCAACGTATGAGTCACCGGATTTCGTGCCCAGCTTGCCACCACCACAAGCGATCACGACAAATTGTTTGCCCCCTATATCGTAAACTGCCGGCGTGGCAAAGGCCGCATTCGGCAGTGTGGTTTCCCAGAGCAACTCGCCCGTACGCTTATTGAAGGCCCTGAACTTGCCGTCCTTGGTGGCACCGATAAACAAGAGACCGCCCTTGGTAACGGCGGGGCCGCCATAGTTTTCCGTACCGGTCACCTCCACGCCCTGCGATTTGAGCCAAGCTTCTTCGCCAAGTACCGTTTTCCACACCAGTTCGCCGGTATGCAAGTTGATGGCGCTCAGCGTACCCCATGGTGGCGCAATGGCCGGATTCCCCGCTTTACTTAAAAATTTATTATACCCCGAGATGTTGTAAGGGAGCTTGCGAAACGCCTCTATCGGCGAGGCCTCTTTTCTTTGAAAGGGCTTTTTGAGATCATCGTGCAGGTTTAGCACGTAAGCAGCAATTGCTTCCTTCTCCTCGCCCCCGAGATGCCGGAATGCCGGCATCATTCCCCGGCCCACCTCGATGAATTCGGTAAATGTCTTGGTATCATAACGAGCACCGATATCAATCAGCGTTGGATAGTTGCCGCTACCTTTGCGGTCCGCTCCATGGCAGGACATGCAGTTTTGCTGATAAAGGGCCTGTCCGGCCTCTTTATAAGTACGGGTTTGCTGTTCTTCCTCGTCGGCTTCCCACATTTCCAATATCCATGCCATCTCATTTGCGTTGACATAGAGAATACCCGTGGTGGGATCCACTGCCGGTCCGCCCCACTCAGCGCCGCCATCGAATCCAGGAAAGATAACGGTACCCTGTTTAGATTGGGGCAGAAACATTTTTCCGGTTTTGTAGGATGAAAGCCGCTGTCGTACATCTTCGTACTCCTCCTTGGATAAGTGGGGATTGATGTCCTTTTCGGTAAATGACTGGCGGACAAAAGGAGCGGGCTTCTGCGGAAACGGTTGGGTAGGCCACAGCTTTTCGCCCTCCAATTCGGTATCCGTATCAACCGGCATTTCCGCTATCGGGAAAAGTGATTCGCCGGTTTCGCGATTGAAGACAAAAACAAAGCCTGTTTTGGTGGTTTGCGCTACGGCATCAATGTCTTTGCCATCATGCTTGACCGTCACAAGTACTGGTGCGGACGAAGGGTCCCAGTCCCACGTATTATGGTGGATGTATTGGAAATGCCAAAGTAACTTGCCGGTAGCGGCATCAAGCGCCAATAAACAGTCAGTATACAGGTTTGAGCCGGTACGTTTGCCTCCATAGAAATCCATCGCGGCCGATCCAGTGGGCACAAAGGCGATTCCGCGCTCGTGATCGACGGTCATCCCCATCCAGTTATTGCCCCCACCGGTCCATTTCAGTACCTCCTGATCGTCCCAGGTCTCTGACCCAGGCTCCCCTGCGCGGGGTATGGTACGAAACATCCACTTGATTTCTCCGGTATGTACATCGTATGCCCGGATATGCCCGGGGGCTGCATCCATGGCTTCTGATACTCGGGTACCGGAGAGCACTAGATTTTTATAAATCGAAGGCGGAGACGTGTTGGTAATGAACAGATCGGCAAATTCCTCTCCAAGACCGTCATGCAAATCTTTCTTGCCATTGACACCAAACGTTTCAACCGGTTTACCGGTTTCGGCGTCAACCGCATGCAAGAAAGGTCCGGCACCGTAAAATATCCGTCCGGTTCCTTTGCCATCGGTCCAATAGGCAACCCCTCGGTTGTTGTTGAGTCCAAAATGACTCTCGCGGTCGCCCTCGATCGTTTCAAAAGGTGAATAGGTCCATTTTTCCTCGCCCGTACCGGCGTCAATGGCAAACAATTTCAGCTGCGGCGAAGTGCCGTATAATATGCCATCGACAACGATGGGGTTGCATTGGATCTGTGAATGCGCAGCCGTGTCCGCATCGCCGGTATGATACTGCCATGCGATTTCAAGCAAGTGTACATTGGTTGTGTCAATCTGGTCAAGCGTGGAGTATTTGTTTAATGTCGCATTCCCGCCGGCGACCTTCCAACCATTAAAATCCGGCCTGGTGCCTTCCGAACAGGAATTCATAAACAAAAAAAAGACGCCAAATAGGGCAATACAGAAACAAGATTTGATGTGCTGATGCATGCAATAATGATTATTCAGTTAGTTAGTTATTCAGTTAATTATGCGCTCAATAGCCGTCATTTTGTACCAAGCCCGGATTTGTTGTCAAGATCTCAAGTGGGATTGGATATAACTGCTTTGTTTTGTCGCTCGCTGCTTTCTCCCACCAGGCATCAGTGAACCTGCCGAAACGTATCAGATCTTCCCTGCGTTTCATCTCGTACGCAAATTCGCGTCCGCGTTCGTCCAGCAGCTCGTCCATCGTCAGTGTGGCGATGGTATAAGATGCATCGGGATCGCCGCCGGCAAAACTCCGTGCCCTTACTTCATTGATGAGATCGACCGCTTCTGCTGTGGCAACGCCGTTATTTAGCCGCATGATACACTCGGCCTTCATGAAATAAATATCCGAGAGGCGATAGATGACCAGATCATTGTTCATATTAGCTTGAACACCGGTTTCTATTTCGTATTTGATATTACGCACGCCCTGACCGTCGCCTCCTGCCATATTGACAAATCGGGTGATCTCTGGTGTGATGACCAGGGGCTGGCCGTCCCACCCATAAATTGGTTGCTGTTGGCCGTTTCCGGTATAATATTGGGGGCCTACCAGCCATTGCTTAATACGGAAGTCGTTTTCACCGTACAGCCTGTAAAACGACTCCTGGGTGACAATTTTATTCCAAGGCCAGTATAACAGGTTATATGTTTGGTTATGAGCGGAATGCAGCTGCTGTTCGTGCGCGTTGAATCCCGGTGCATTATTGGCATCATATACGACTACAAAGATATTTTCTGAGCTGTTATCGTTATATGCCATGAAAGGAGCATCCCATGTCTCATCGAGTGAATAAAAACCATCATTGATAAGGGCATCGCACTGGGCGATGCAATCTTCCCAGCGGGGCGTCCCCGAGAAAACTTCGGCATTCAGATACAATTTGGCGAGTAGCGCCCTGGCTGCAGATCGTGTGAAGTGTCCATACCACATCGGATCGCCTTTCTCTCCAAGCTGATCGATATTTTGCAAGATTTCGGTTTCGATAAATTCGAAAACTTCAGCCCGAGGTGTCGTCTGTGGACTCGACGGTATCCCCACCTGTGTTACGATAGGTACGTTTCCAAAGGCATTGATCGCCCAATAATAGTAGAACGCCCTCATCAGCCTGACTTCCGCAACCATCTGCTCTTTGCTAACGGGCAGCTGAAATTTACTCAGATCCCTGTCTTCCATTGCGTCCAGAAAACTGTTGCAATAGCCGATTCCCTGAAAAATATTACTCCACTCATACTTGATAAACGGTTCTTGCGATGTCCAGGTGTGCTTGTGAAAGCGTTCCCACGTACCGTTTTCATAGCCTTGGCCAGACTTGGTCGTTGCAGCCGCCTCATCCGTTGGGAATTCCTCCATTGCGAAATGCACACTATAGGTTATCCCTTGCAAAAAGCTGTAAGGCAGGTTCCAAGCAGCTATGATTTGACCGGGTGTTGAATAAAAATTGGATGATGTGTCTTTACTGTATACTTTCTCATCCAGCTCACTGCATGACGACATGTACATCAAGGTTATCGTAGCTGCGGCGAAAAAGCCGCATTTTTTAACTATTGCAGTTTTCATCAGTATATAATTTGTTTTTAAGGTGATGAAGCTATCAGATTTATTCATTCCTCTGTGTGATTGAATAAATCATGATGGTTCATGACTATTCTTGTTATGGTATTAGAAATCAGCGGCCACTCCGAAAGTGAAACTGCGCGTACGCGGATAGTAGTTGGAATTTTGTTCGATACCGGGATAGTTGAATGTATTAATGCCTAATTCCGGATCCATTCCTGAAAAGCCAGTGATGGTGAAAAGGTTCATTGCCGTGGCCGATACCCTTAGTCTTTGTAGATACGAATTTGCTCTGACCGGGATGGAATAACCAAGCGTCACGTTATCGATTTTCAGGTAGCTGCCGTTTTCCAGGTAGTAGTCTGAAAAAAGTGGCGCATCATTCAGTGGAGAGTCGAATGCTGTTCGCAATACGTTGCTGCTGGGAAATGCTGTCCGGTTTTCATGGAAAATACGGTTGGCATTGACTGCGCTGAATCCCAATGCACTACGAAGCAACACCGAAAGGTCAAACCTTTTGTACGTGATGTTATTGGTAAGCGATAAATTGAATTTCGGAATGCTGTTACCCAAATAAGCATAGTCATCGCCGCTGATCTGATCTGCGGTGACTGACTCACCGGCACGATTCAGAAAAAGCCACTTACCGTCATCCGTTAAACCTGCATACCGCCTACCGTAGTAGACACCTATGGGTTGACCGTTCACGATCCGTTGGATGTTTCCGATACCAATGTCGGAAACATCATGGGCTGTGCCCTGAAACTGTTCGCTGGTGATTGATGTGACCTCATTGCGGTTATACGCGCTTACCAATGTCAACTGCCAATCAAATGATTCGTTTTTGATAAGTGCTCCATTTAGTGTGAGTTCCAAACCTTCATTGACCAGTTCGCCGGCATTGGCAAATATCAGCGGCCAAATAGCGGCGGGTACTTGCGCGTAATAATTGCCTACCAACGCACTGATTTTCCGATTGTAATAATCAAAAGCGCCGTTCAACCATCCATTGTTGAACAAGGTGAAATCGACACCGACATTTAATTCTTTTTTGGTCTCCCACCGGAGATCGGGATTGGAATTAATATCAGGCCCGTACGTGTCCAGCCAATAGCCACTGCCGGGTATACCTAAGTAAGCACGTCCGAGTCGACCGATTGTGGCCAACGACTGATAGGGCTGTAAGCTATGTTGGTTGCCGGTCACTCCATAACCAGCCCTCACCTTCAGGTTTTTGACAACGTCAACACCGTCCATAAATGCTTCGCGGCTGAGAATCCATCCACCCGATAATGCCCAGAACGTTCCCCACTTATGGTCATCCCCAAATTTGGACGCACCTTCCCGTCTTATCGAACCGTTTAGCAGGTAACGATCTTTATAATCATAAATAACACGGGCAAAATAAGAAAGCAAGGTCTGCTCTTGCGCATAACTGCTTACAAAAACACCTCCACGCTGCGCTCCGGGAGTATAATTGAATAATGCACCCCCAGCGCCGAGATTATAGTAGAGATAGACGTCGGTCAGAAAGTTGTTGTTTCCGGCGCCTACCCCTTCATTGAACTCATTTTGATAGGAATACCCTATTACCGCGTTTACGTGATGATCGTCGAAATCTTCGGTAAACGCCAGTGTGGTCTCCAAAATATTATTTGTGGTATTATCTACGCTGCGGGAAGCCTGTCCGTTCAAACCGCTGGTCTGCATCCACCGTAACGCAGTATTGGTATAGCTGCCTCCCAGCAAATCGGTTTTGGTCAGCGAATAATTGACTCCGGCGGTTAGCGAGGGCAATATTGCATATTTTAGGTTTACCGTGCCCAGGAGCCGTTTTTCTTTTTGGTCATTGGTGGTAAGCCGGGTGTCTGCCAATGGGTTCCATTGATCGCCAAATTCTGGAGACTCGAAATAGTCACCGTTTTCATCGTAAACCGGATAAGTGGGGTTTATTTTAAGCGCCTGACCAAAACCATAGTAATGAGCAAAGGATTTGTCTTCGTATGAGTTGGCAAGCATCAGCGAAAAGTCGAGCTTGTCGTCAAGCGCTTTCGTGTTCAGTTGCAGGCGACCGTTGATGAGTTCACGCCTTGTTGCTAGATCAATCCCTTCGAATTTTTGATAATTTAGCGTGGCATTGAATGTGGTTTTGTTATATCCCCCGCTTAGTGATAGATTGTGCCCGTGGTTGGTGGGCGTGCGTGTCAATTGTTCAAACCAATCGGTGTCACTGCCTTTATCGCGGGCGCTGATATCGCCGCCCAATGCGATGAGCTGCTGTCTGAAGTCGTTGCCCGTGAGCACATCATATTTCTTTGCAATGGTCTCGGTGGATGCGTATCCTGAGTAACTCACCCGTGTAGCACCGGGAATTCCTCTTTTTGTGGTGATGATGATTACTCCTGCGTTGGCCCTCGACCCATAAATAGCGCCTGCCGAGCCATCGCGCAACACATCGAAAGACTCTATATCTCCCGGAGCAATGGAGCGAATATCCGCCCCTGGCACCCCATCTATAACGATTAATGGCTGGGGGTTTCCCTCCACAGACACGGCCCCCCGTAGCGAAAAGTCAGCTTCTGCGTTTGGATCTGCGCCGTTGGGTCGCGTAATTGACAAGCCGGAGACCTTGCCGGCTATGAGGGTCAACGGGTCGCTGATTACGCCCTTGTTAAACTCGTCTGATTTGACCGTTGCAATAGAACTGGTGACCATCTCCCGCTTTTGCGCTCCATATCCGATGACGACTATCTCATCCAAATCGCTTAATGAGGGTTTCATCTGGACGTTAATTATTAATCGGTTTCCGATCAGTTGTTCTGATGTCTCATAACCTAGTAAGGAAAACACGACCATCTTCGCATCATACGAATCAAGGAGTTGATAATTGCCTTCATCATCTGTCGCTGTCTCTATCGTCGTACCTGCAAATTTCACCGTAACACTTGGGAGCGGCATACCCCGCTCATCGGTAACCCTTCCCGTTATAGTGCGTTGTTGCGGCCCAATCTCAGAATCGGCAGTGGATTTAGGAATCTCGTTGGGCACCGCAGCCCGAAGGATGATCACCTGGCTTTTGATTGACCATTCAATACCTCGATTCTGCGTGAGCGCATTCATCGCATCTTGCAAGTCTATGTTACGGAATGATGCATTTATCGGCATGTGCGCTAAATCTTCCCCATGTAGGAAAAAATGATAACCGCTTTGCTTCTTGATCTCTTCCATCACCTGGGTAAGCGGTTTATTAATTACGGTAAGGGTTATGGTTTGGGCCTTGCTCCCAGCGGTCAACTGTAGTACCGTTATCAAAGTCAAAAAAACGGAAAGTTTCATCACGAATAATAATCGGCTAGCCAATCGCCAAAATGGGCATTTGACACCTGGATAAAAAATCATAATTTTGTGGTGTTTGGTGTTATAATTTAACTGATTTCATTCAACTATCTCTATTAAAGTTGGTAGCGTTAACTAACACACAAACATTGCCGGATTGTGGTACCAACACTTTCCGGTTTTTTTGTATGTTAGTTTTACATTTCAAAAGGCTACGCTTTCTTCATTGTCATAGAACCTCCATTTTTAATGTAATACTTGTGTCAATTTAATCGAGTTTATATTTCTTTTGCGACTTGACTATGAGCTGTTTTCTATCGCCTGTTTGATGGACAGAAAAGTTTATATTTGCCTCTTTTAAAATTTCCAATGTAGCGGATAAGGGCAAATCTCGGCTAAAGCTGCCGTAAAATTGGGTTACGGGCACCTCTCCGTCGTAGACAACAGCTATATCATACCAACGCCCCAGTTGCTTCATCGCCTCCTGAAATTGCGCGCCACTAAAGACAAATTCTCCTTTTTTCCATCCCACATATGTCTCTACATTCACGCTTCGAATATGGATTCCGTCCCTACTAAAAGAACTTTGTTCGCTAGGCTTTAGCGATGTAACACGACTTCCGGTCCATAATTCTACAGAGCCTTCTACCAGTGTGGTTTTAACTTCCTCGTCATCAGGATAAGCCATCACATTAAACTCGGTGCCCAATACCTTTATCACTTGGTTTCCGGTTTCTACAAAAAAGGGGGTATTCGGATCAGGTTGTACGTCAAAATACCCTTCTCCTGAAAGCTTCACATACCGCGCCTCTTCGGAAAAGTGTAAAGGGTAGGTCAGCGTTGAAGATGCATTGAGCCAAACATTTGTGCCATCTTCTAACGTAACCCTATAGGTGCCGCCCGGCGGCGTAGTAATAGCTAATTCTGCCGCTCCGTCAGTGACATTAGATTGGCGCCATAACGGGGGTGCGTTTTTATCGTCAGTATAAGTTATAAGCTCTTTGCCAATAACAATACCAGTTTGTTCTTCACTCAAGGTAATCGTTCGGCCATCCGCTAACGTCAGTTTTGCACGATTCCCTCCCGGTGCGATATCGTGTGTTTCTAAATCAACGATTCTGGGAGCCTCTACAATGGGATTTCTGCCAACATACCAAATCGTGAAAAACATACCAATCAAAAGAACTGCAGCGCTCCATTGAATTGGTCGCTTACGATAAAAAGGGACGGTAGTGGGCTTATTCTTATGTTTTTGTATTTTAAAAAAAACTTGATTGAGCGATTTTTGGATAAGTGGATCACTAATTTCAGCATTTGAAAATCCATCGTTAGAAGCACTATCTAAAAGACGCTGAACAAACTCCTGGTCATGATCACTTTTAATATACTGTATCAGTCTTTTGACATCTTCCGCAGAACATTGGTTATGTCTGTATTTATAAAATAATTCGATTAATTCGTCTCTTTTCACAACGGCTTTTTATGTAATACACGGCACACACCGTAGTCATTACCTCCGTTGCGATTTTTTATGAAATAAGTGCTAACGAGACAGCGAGTAGGATGGTTTGCTGGGTGAGTCCTATGTGGCTTTTTATCGCCTTGGTTGCTTTAACGATGTGGGCGTTTACAACTGCGACGCTACAGCCGAACTCTTCAGCTACGGACTGATAACTGAGCCCTTGGATTTTGCAGCGAATATAGACTTCCTTTCGTCTAGGCGGGAGGCAATCTATGGCACGTTGTATCGCGTCTTTACTTTCACTGAAGTAAAGATGCTCTTCAACATGCTGATAGAGTTCTGAAGTTTGCGATGCGATATAAGCGGCGATTTGGGTTTCTAAGGAGGTCTTTCGGATAAAATTATAGACGGTATGCTTTGCTACGGTAAATAAAAAAGACTGGTAATTCTTTGCAGGATCGATAGTTGTGTGGCTTTGCCAGGCCTTAACGAACACTTCTTGCAGGACGTCTTCTGCTGATTCTTGGCTCTTGACTAACCTCAGGATATAGGTGAATACCCGCATGCTATATTTACGATAAATGATTTCAAATGCCCCCTCATCACCCTCCTTCAGTCTAAGCAATAGCGCTCTGTTATCGTCCGGCTCTTGAAATGCGGTCATAATGGAGTTTGGTTATCTCTATGAATATTCTATTTAACTGATTTAAGCTTTTAACAGTATTATACTCGCTATGTCAACAAACAAAAAACGCCATTGAGACCCCATCGCCTGAACTGAGCCGGCTGGGAAGCCTTGTCTGTTGGTAGGAATAAATGGCATAATGCAACTTTCTTTTTCCTGTTTTTGTAAGTTGTGTACTTGCAGTTCATTAGATTCTAATTGTTGTTAGTCTACCCTAAATGTCTTTTGGACTGCTTGTCTTTAACGAAAAAGAGTTGAACCACTTCGAAGATAAATCCTCAAAACCATTCTATCTACAAAATAATGAAAAACGAAATCACTGAATTAAGGTGGTTAACTTGATTTTTGACGATACATTTGTTTATAATTGCTGCGTGAGTATTCTGGCGGTAAATATTGATAAAAAAAATGAGAAATCATTAAAACTTTAGATCAATTATTCTAAACAGGGCTATTTGATTGGTAGTTATCGCCGAGAGCTTGAATCATCCTACGTGTTGACATACGCCATCCAAACGTCTGATCCCGAGGCGTTCAAATTGGTGCTGACTGCACATTACCGAGATGGAAACGTGTCTAATGAACCTCCCTGAATATTGACAATCGTTAGGTTTTTTTCATCCGTAATGTCAGCCGTATCGCCCCGGGTGACGGGAAGGCCGATGGCGGGCGAGACTTTTGTACAGTTCTTACTTCCACCCGTTGTCCGTAACCGGCGATAACCTGTACATCCTGATGTCCACGTGGATGCCGGATAAGTCTTTTTTGATAAAGGCTGAATTGGCAGATATGGGTAATTTTCAGATTAATGTCCGCTTCTGTGAAAAAATAATCTGCTTGATTTTCCAACGCAGTCGCAACTTGTATGGACCAAGTGAGGCTGCCGCGGTTGCTCGGATTTTTTTTAATCAGCGGATGTTGTAATTACTCAATGTATTGAGTAATTTTACTCATTATATTGAGTTAATTCCAAGATATGTTTGAAAGGCCTTATTTACAAGTGCTTAAATCAAGGATAAATGAGCCGCGCAGGTTTATTCAAGTGATTATGGGGCCGCGTCAGGTAGGAAAAACGACACTGGTCAGTCAATTGACGACAGGATACACGTACCCCTTTCATTTTGTTACGGCCGATGCGGTGCCGGCTGCAGGCATCACTTGGCTGGAGCAACAATGGGAGGCTGCGAGGTTAATGATGCTTCAACAGGAAGCTGACGAGTTTTTATTAGTCATTGATGAGATTCAGAAAGTGTCAAACTGGAGTGAGACGGTCAAACTACTATGGGATACGGATACCCGTGAGCAACGGAATATCAAGGTAATCCTGTTGGGGTCTTCTCGGCTCTTATTACAACAAGGCCTGACAGAATCGTTGGCGGGTAGGTTTGAAACGTCTTACCTTGGCCACTGGTCTTTTGGGGAGATGCAGGATGCATTTGGTTGGGATGCATCGACCTATGTATGGTTCGGCGGGTATCCGGGTGCTGCTGTGCTGACCGATGACGAGGATCGTTGG
Organism: Parapedobacter sp. ISTM3; assembly: GCF_016533505.1. Lineage (NCBI taxonomy): Bacteria > Pseudomonadati > Bacteroidota > Sphingobacteriia > Sphingobacteriales > Sphingobacteriaceae > Parapedobacter > Parapedobacter sp. ISTM3. Next base: position 150,990 of record NZ_JAENGN010000010.1, read on the forward strand.
AAACGGTATGTGCACGATTCGCTGATTGAGACAAGCATTTCACGGGACATTCTGATGTTGACCCGCGTGGATAAGCCCGCCTTAATGAAACGGCTGTTTGAACTTGGATGTCTGTATTCCGGAAAAATTATGGCCTATTCCAAGATCTTGGGGCAGCTCGTCGATGCCGGTAACACGACGACTTTGGCACACTACTTGGACTTGCTGAATACGGCTGGTTTGCTCGGCGGCTTGGAGAAGTTTGATCCAAAACTGATCCGTAAGCGGTCGTCCAGCCCCAAATTCCAGGTACACAATACGGCCCTAATCAGTGCGCAGCGGGACGAACAGTTTGGCGAAGTCCGCCAGCTTCCGGATAAATGGGGACATATGGTCGAATCGGCCGTGGGTACCCATTTGATCAATAGCGCCTATTCAGGAGGTTATAACGTACATTATTGGCGGGAGGGTGGTCACGAAGTTGACTTTGTGTTGGAACGTCGTGGGAAAGTGATTGGAATCGAAGTTAAAAGCGGTAAAACGCAAACAGGGACGAGTATGCCTGCATTCCGGAAAGCCGTTAATCCGGATAAAGTCTTGCTGGTGGGTGCTTCTGGTATTCCATGGGAAGCGTTTTTGGCGATAAATCCAGCTGAGTTATTTTGAAGGCCGGCGGCCGAACTTCACTCATCCCTCAAACATTCCACCGGATTGGCCGTCGCCGCCCGCACTGCCTGTCCGCATACGGTAAGCAGCGTAATCACCACGGCTGCCACACCTGCCGCAGCGAACATCCACCACTGGATATCGATGCGGTAAGCAAAATTCTCCAGCCATTTATCCATCGCCCACCATGCAATGGGGCAGGCCGTGGCTACGGCCACTAACACCAGCATCACAAAATCTTTGGACAGCAGGCTCACGATGCCTCGCACGGACGCGCCCAGTACTTTTCGGATACCGATTTCCTTTGTACGCCTGGCCGTCATCATTGACACCAGCCCGTATAGACCAAGGCAGGCGATCAGGATAGCCAAAGCCGTGAAACAACTAAATAGGTACATCGTAACGGTGTCTTTGCGGTATTGAGCGGCATAGGCCTCATCCAGAAACGTGTAGTCAAATACCTTGTCGGGGAATAAACGCTGCCATAGCAATTTTACCTTCGGAAGGTTGCTGGGCGATATTTTTACGGAGATAAACCACGGGGCGCCGGTGTGGTAAATCATCGCCAGCGGTTCTACGAGGTTATGCATCGATTTGTAAAAGAAGTTTTCGACCACTCCGACTACTTTCCCCTTACGGTCAAACCCTTCCACGGGCTGGCCAATCGCGCTGGCGTTGGACCATCCCATGGCATGTACAAACGCTTCATTCACAAGAAAGGCGGCCTCTCTGTCGGTCGGGAGACTATCTGATAAATTTCTGCCTTCCAGCAACTGGACCTGGAAAAAGGGAATGAAATCGGCATCGATAAAGAAATAATTGCAGAACAGATGACGTTGCTCCCCATTATTGCTGGCCAAGGTGGTTGCCAGCGCCACATCTTCGCCTTGCACACCGTTTCCTGATGTGATGGATTGTACCGCGGGCAGTTGGCAGAGCGCTTCGTAAAAGCCATTCACGTTACTTCGGTCCACGTCATCTGTAGGAACGCGTATGCTGACCACTTGGTTGGTGTTGAACGCTTGGTTGGCATTCGCGATGTATTGCACCTGCTGGTGTACCACCAACGTGCCGATGGTCAATACGATTGCGGCAGCAAACTGTACGACCACGGTACCCTTACGCAACGATATCCCTTTTAAACTGATTTTCCTGTTTCCTTTCAGCACATCAACGGGGCGGTAGCCAGCCAGTGCGAACGCTGGGTAAAGCGATGTGAAAAAGGTGGTTGCGATAAATGTTCCAGCTAAAAACACGGCATGATCTTGCCAATGGAAGGAGAGTTGCGTGCCCAGCAACAAATTGACATAAGGAATGGACAGCAGCATAAGCCCGATAGCCACTGCCCATGCCACCCCAATCAGTAAAAATGATTCGATTACAAATTGGCGGACGAGCTCCAGCGGACGTGCACCGGCAACCTTACGGATGCCTACTTCTTTTCCTCGTTCCGACGCTTTCGCCGTAGCCAGGTTGATATAGTTCAGGAGTGCAATCACTAGGATGACAAGCGCCAACACCGAAAATACGTAGTTGAATTGTTTGTTGCCTTTGGGCGTGTCCAGTAGTTTGCCTTTGCTGAAATGCACGTCAGCGAGTGATTCCACGAGGAAGCGGGCATGGTAGTCTACGGCGCCCATCTCGTCCAGCTCAGGCTGTACATATTGCTTGGCCAATCGTTGCACTTTTTGTTCAAATCCCCGCAGGTCAAGCTTTTCGTTAAAAAGCACAAACGTATACACCGGAAAATCATCTTCCATCCAACTGGTCACTTCCGAGAAGTTGGCCGAAAGCAGCCCCTCAATGCGGATATCGGAGTTAGCGGGCAGGTCGGCCACCACAGCCGTGACGTGCAGGGGCTGTTGGCCGGATACCAGGACGTTTCCCACGGCTTCTTCCGCTGAGCCGAAATACTTCTTTGCTATACGCTCGGTGATGACAAGCTGATTGGGCTTGGTCAGGGCATCTTTTTCAGCTCCGGCTATGACCGAAAAGGAAAAGATCGAGAAGATACTTTGGTCGGCTTGGTAAAAACCCGCTTCGGTAATCAGCTCGTTTTTGTAGGTTACCGTGGCGGGCGACGTTTCGAGGCGTACGACGTTTTCCACCTCCGGATATTCCCGCAACAGAGCGTCTGCAAGGGGATAAGGAGTAGTCGCAAGTGACAGGTTGTCCGATTCGGGCGTGTGCAGCGTGGTTGTTATCCGTGCAATCCGCTCGCAGTGTTCGTTGTGCTGGTCGTAGGTCAGTTCATAGCGTACAAACAAGAAAATCAGCAGGCAGGCAGCTACCCCTGTGGACAGGCCTACAATATGGATGAGCGAATGTAGCTTGTGCTTGTATAAGTTTCGCCAAGCGATTATGAGGTAGTTCCTGATCATACATACAAATCTACCCGGTAAATCGATGCGTAGATGTTAAAAAGTGTGAAGCTGCACGTCTTGGCTTGGCTTCGGAGCTCAGACTGGACTTGTACGGCACTCCTACTGGACTTGAACTGGACTCGTACTGGCCGCGCCAGTACGAGTCCAGTTCAAGTCCAGTAGGAGCTCGCTCGGAGTTAGCATCAAGCTCCGTAGCTATACGTGGATGTGAATGAACAGAACGCCCTGGCCATTCAGGGTGGTGTATCAATTAATTGTGATGATAGTGAATCGTACGTATCCTCCGCCTCGGGAGTAAATCGGAGTGTGTATTGCATTAGGTTGGTTTAGTATTAGTTCAAGCTAGCTTGTTGACCTTATCGTTTCAAAAAATGTTTCTTTTTGAACGCCTCCAGTCCAATGGTTCTGCCTTGGGCAGCTTGCTCCATTCCTCTATCGATGCTGGCCATAACATGATCCGGCAATGTACTGAACTGCGGTTCGAAAGGAACCTTCAACGCCTTCAAAACTGATTTAACGGTCTTGAGTTGTTCGGCATTTTCCGGATGAATCATAATTGCCTCCATATTCCATTGCTTTAGCACGAAGCTACTAAAAATTAAATGACTCACCGTCTAATTGATGTGACTTTTTCGGTGCAAATCCGCTCCACAATTTCTTTCATCCGCGTCACCTTTTCAATAAGTTCCTGCAATTAATTTACCAACAGCTTGTAGTCAATTCTGTCGGTATCGGGATAGATGAGCAAGCCATCAACCCCAAGAATCGGTAAACATCATGATCTGCCCATGCCGTGATGCATGATACCGGTGGTACATCGTCGCCATCGACTATTCGTTGCGCATGGGTTGTCTGTGGCGGTCCCTCATCAACCGATGGCGGATAGCAGTTTCACCAGTTCATCCTGCAAGGCCCTGCGGAAACTGTAACGTCGGTACAGCACCTGCACCAGCTCGGCTATGCGGGGCTTCCCTGCGGGGATGTCTTCAGCTACTTTCAACATGAGACCCACTAACTGCTGATATTGACGGCGGTTACCGGCCTGGTCGGCAAACTCCTCCAATTGGTGGATGTAGAGTTCCAAGAGCTCGTCCGGATACCACGGCAGCAAAGCTTCATGGTATTCGGTGGTGGTATCCAGGCGGTTTTCCTGCTGCACGGCAAGCAGGAGGCGGTCCCAGTATTCCTCCTCAATAAAAATACGGCCCAGCGGGATGAGCAGCAGCGGGGCTTCCGTGCGGTAATGCGCGGGCATGGCCATCCACTGTTCGGTAGCCTTCCGGGTCACCGCTTCGATATGTTCGTTGATAACCGCCGTCCACTCATCGGGCGGGTAGGTTGCCTTCCATGCGTGGTAGTGCTCGGGCGATAGCCCGCGGCCGTCCAGCGCGAGTTTCTTGGCCTGCTGGCGGATGGCGGGCAGATCGTTTTCCAATTGGGCTACCCGGAGCAGCTGCTTTTCCCAGATAGACGTCACGCCGGGATGCCGTGCAGCCTCAGCCAACGCGATGCCTTCGGCTATCAATGCCTTGGCTTGCTTGAAGTCGTTTGTCGCCAGTACCCGTTCGAGCTTTCTCACCCGCACGGCAGGTAAGTTCAGGTGTTCATTGAGCAGCCGCTCAGCCTCACTCGCTTGGCCAATTTCCGTCAGGTAATCTATTTTTGCCGTTAGTAGGAAAGACCGCAAGTAATCCGTTATGTAACCCGCAGCCAGCGGCAATTGTTCGTCCACATGCCCCAGGAAAGCGTCATGCTCACCAAACAGTAAGGCCAGTTGTTTGAATACCTCGAATGCCCGGGGATAGAAATCGCCGTACTCGTGGTAAATGGGGTTGCGCAGTTCCTGATTCACCAGGCGGAAAAGCTCCTGTTTGAGGTCGATGGGCGCCAAGGGCGATGCCGAAAGGCTTTCCAGTAAGTCGAGCAACAGGTGAATAGCCGTGCCGAGGTAACCGCTGGAATCATCGCTTTTCGTGATGGCACCCATTGCCGCTGGCAGGGTCCCTGATACCAAAGCGTACGCATCGCGCATATTCCCTCTTTCCAGCAACTGCTTCCCGTCCGAGGCGAGTTTGCCCAGTTCCTTGGCCAGTCTGCCGGATGCCCGGTAGTCGATGAACCCCCGGCGGGTGTATTTCTGGACGATTTTTTTTGCTGCGTCCGCGTAGTGCTGGCCTGCATCCACGCTGCCTTCGCGGCCAGCGAAATACAATTCAAAATCCGCTTTGAACCCCTTTTGGCGGGCGGCATAGTCCAGCACAAACTGGCGGAACTCTTCCAGGCTGACATCCTGCACCAGCTTTTTGAGGTTCCGGCGCTTCTTGGGGGCTGTGGTTTTTTGGCTGCGTTCCCCGGCGGCGATACCTTTTTGCCTGCGGAGCTCAAGCCATACCGCAACCTTATGCCTGCACAATTTGTTTCCGTCGGCGCATTGGCATTCATGGACGGCGATGGCATCGCCCCGCAAAATAATATCCACCTGATAGACATCCTGGTCGCGGACCAAGGCCAGCCACGCACCCTGTTCGTATTCGACCAGTTCATCGAAATCATCCCGTTGAGCGATCAGCCTTCCGGCTTTTAACGCAGCTTTGGTTACCTTATCCTCAAAATTTGCTAACGTCAGCATGGTTTTCCTTCTTGGGGAGGCAAGATACTGAAATAATCCGAACTGGTTTAAATTTGCTGTTTCGCGCTGCCATAGGGCTGTCAGTGGAGGTGGGTAGATTTGCCTCAATAACAACAAACATGTATGAAGATGGATATCATTAAAGAACTGTTGACCGAACTGGAAACCGAAGGAGCGATAACCCGCAAGATGCTGGCACTCGTGCCGGAAGATCGATTCGATTGGGCTCCGCACCCCAAAAGCATGACACTGAAACAATTGGCTACGCATTTGGCCGAAATTCCTTCATGGTATGCGCTGGCCGTGGATCAGGACGAGCTGGATTTCAATGAGGGAGCCTATCAGCCTACCTCCATTGCCAATACCACCGAGTTATTGGCTTTGTTCGAAAAATCCTATCAAGCCGGAAAGGCCGCGCTGCAACGCTTGCCGGAAGCTGCGCTTGACAAACCTTGGGTGATGCGTGGCGGGGACGCCGTGTACCTGGATACCACGAAGTACGGGATGGTTCGCCACGCCTTTGCCCAAACCATTCACCACCGGGCGCAACTGGGCGTTTTTTTGCGCCTCTTGGATATCCCCATACCGGGAAGCTATGGGCCAAGTGCAGATGAGATGGAACAATAGCCATTTTACGGTTTGACAATTTTGTACTATATTTCCTCTATAAAAGCTGTCTCTCAATGGCAGAGGAGAGACCGATAAATTCCTTTTATATGCAATGCGATTAAATTGCATATAAGAAGGAATTTATCTAAGTTTGTGTTGGATAGGTAATAAACGTTTTTCGTTATGAGTACGCTGGAATTAAAGGATATGTTGATTCATCGGATTGCTGAGATCGACGACGTACAGTTTCTTGAAGCCATTAAAACTATTTTGGATGCGAAAACGGAAACCCAAGCAATCAACCTTATCCAAGCGCAGGTGCAGGAAATCCAAGCTTCCCGCGAGGATATCGCGGGAGGCCGGTTTGTTGACCAGGATGACTTGGATACCGAATACGATGCATGGCGAAAAAGAAGATAATATGGTCGCATAAGGCGCGGAGGAAACTCTTCGAAATCATGGAGTTTTATGCCGAACGGAGCCAAAGTACAGCCTACTCGACAAAACTCTATAAGCTTTTCACTAAAAACACCCGTTTACTGCTCAAACATCCACAACTGGGAATCAAGACTTCTATTGAAGGTGTTAGGGGATTGATTGTTTCTGACTACATTCTCTTTTATGAATTCATCGACGATGCAGTTGTCATCCATACATTGTGGCCTTGCAAGCAAAATCCGGAAGATCTGGTGATTAAATAGATGTTGAACTGGACAAACAGCTAACCGAATTACATAGCAAATGCAGTGGAATATCTGATTGATACCTCTGCGGCAATCAAACCTCAAAGGGACTTTTCCTGAGGCGGCCGCCTAATCAATCGCCGTAATTGACCGGATGGAGATACCGGTGAAGCAATCATCCATGCAGCCATTTGGCCAGAAGCCTGCTGAGGAAATCAAACCATCGTTTTTCGCTTCGAAAGATACCGAAGCATCGGCACGTTTTTTCAGCCACTCGGTCCGCGCCATGTGGTAGACCTCGTCGAGCGTCTGGATGCCGCTCGCCGGTGTCCGTTCGTGCGTACCCAGCTCAAACTCGGTTTCCGTCCACTGCAGCGCCTGATGGAATGGCTCGCCTTCCCGTTCAACGAAATCGTCCGCGGATAGGCCCAACTGGGTCAGAAGTTCCTCCACGGGCATGGTCGCCCAGCCACCCTCCGGCATACGCACATCATTGAAAACGGTGTAGTGGAAATCCCGCTGTACCACCCGGCCTTGCCTGACGGTAATGGAGGTAAGCCACGATGAGCCCGCCCATGTGCCGCCAGATACCTCGTAGCGGTATGTGTTGCCCGATGCGGTCTTGAAGGCTAACCATGCCTCATAGCTCCGTTCGAAACGATTTTCGTGTTCGATTTGGCCCTTCTCGCATGAAGCACATAGGAAAAGGCCGACAATGATGGTCAGGAAGATAGCTGTTCTCTTGGTCATTTGGTATGCGTTTGTTTGATATACCTATAAACGCAGTGCGGCACGCGTTTGCTACAGCAGCCTTGCTTTTTTGCCGCGATGCGTTGCTGCTGAAAAATCAGCTAACTGGCGTTAGGGCCTGGCCGAGTTGATATTCCCGGCCGGCTTACCAATTTGGCGGGTAGTCATTTATCCAATGGAAGCCGCGATTGATAAGCGAGTAATCCTTTTTTTGCTTCCGCAGACTTTTAATGTAAATGTCCCGGCCTTCGAAACGTCCCGTAAACGTGGCGGAATCCTGTTGGAAGCTATATACCAACCCTCCCGCGTGTTTGCCGTTCCTGTATAGGGAGATGGTTTTCGTCAGTGTGTCGGTTTTCGTTTCCAAGTATTTCCGGTTGCCGGCATTGTCCAGGTAGTTGAAGTGGTGGTTTGACGAAATGAGTATTTTGCTCCAGCCCAGCGTGTCCGTTTCCGGCCGGTGCTGCAGGATGGAGTCACCATCCAGCACAAAGGTGTCAATGAGGTAAGCCCCCTCATGGGGCACCCGCTCTTTTTTTAGCGTATACCACATTTGCACACAACTCAGTACAATGCTGCCGCAGATAAAAGCATACTTGATGACCCGCGTGGTGACCAATTTCCAGCGCTTCTGGGGTCTGTAAAGCGCATAGGGGAGACGGGTTGGTCTATGAAACACAAAAAAGTCGATAAGCGGCTTCAAGTCGTAAGACAAGATGAATAAACACAGGAAGATGATGTGCGACGAAAAAATCTTGACCGGCACATCATAGAAGAAGTTCAAAAACGCTACATTCAGCATCACGATCATGCTGAAAAGCGCGCCCAATGTTTTGGTCCGCCGCCAGAACAAGAGCACGCCTCCTGTCAACTCCAGGAGGCCGGAAACAACCGTGTAAGACCTGGAGACGCCCATAAATGTCCACACGAGCCCCATGGGCGACATGTCGCCTACTTTCTGTTCAAGCCTAAAATATCCCGGCGAAGCAAATTGCCCCTCGAATACTTTGGCAAAGCCATAAACCACCATGGTGTACGCAACGAAATACCGCGCAATCACTATGGTAAACTGGTAGAGTTCATCGAAATTGTCCTTGCGCCGCTTGATCGCCGACACAGCCATAGCGATGATCAACGAGAAAATGACGCAGCATATGATGACCACATAATCGTACAACGTATCGCCACTGCCCGTACGGTGTATTTTTTCGACTTTTTCCAGCCCCAGTATGGCCATCCCGAACCATTCGATGAATCGCTCGAAAAAGCCGAACGAAAAAGAAAATTGGGAGGTGGCAATGAAGAGAAAGACGTAGTTCACTAACCAAAGTTGGGTGATTTTTGATAGGAGTGATCGGCGCTTGGTCATGTATTTCCGATTTTATTTACTAAAATAAAAAAATACACGAACATACGGCTGGTTTGGCTGCTAAAAGAAGTCAACCACCTGGATGATGGCAAGCGCACTGTAAAAGAGTCCGGCGCATAGGAGGATACCGGATGACAGTGCACTGGGCTGGCAGATTTTAGGAAGCAGCTTTTTGTTGAGGTAAAAGGTGAAAAAGACAATGACCGGAATCTGTATCGCGGAGATGATTCCGGCAAGCGAGAGGATTTTTACCGGGTCGCGTTCAATGATGTAAATCAGCAAAGGTATCACCATGCCGACGGTGACAATGAAAAATTTACTGACATTATTACGGTTGGAAAGGTAGTTGTTCGGCCGTTGGAAAAGCAAACGGGCTGCATCGGAAAACATCCTTCCACCACCATCCTGATTGGCAAGAATGCTGCTGCCCAGCGCTATGGCAACGCAGACCAAAAAGGCCCAATAGCCTGCCGGGCCCCAGACGCCTTCGAGCGACTGCGTAAGTTTTTCAACGACATCCGCCCCTTCGGGAAGGTCATCCTCGCTGGCGAGCAATTCGGCACCCAATATCATGAAAGCGACGTTTACCAAGGTGCCCAACAGGATCCCGGTTCCGCTGGTGAGGCCAAGCGATCGCATCCATAGCGTTACTTTCGCCAATTTTTCCCGGTCATCATCCACGTCTTCGTTGACCTCGACCGTCTCTGAGCGGTCGTTGGGCGTGCCCCCGAATTCTTTGTCCCCTACCCAATAAGAATACCATAAGATGCCCGAGGCTCCGGCTAAAAAGAATCCCACCCACGGCATGACGAAGGTCATTTCAAAATCGTCCGGGATCGAGGGGGCCAATCCGGCTGCCAAGTCGCCGGGCGATGACAATACGCGGATGGCGGTGACTGCTGAAATGACTATCAGCAGGGCTGCGAGGATTATCGCTCCCTTTTCCACCGCCGAGTATGAGCCGCTTAATACCAATAGACCGCAGCCGATGATAAAAATAAGCGCATAAACCATGATATCCGTTTCCCATATCATGGCTAATACGCTCCCCAGCAGCGCAGCCGCTCCGGCGACAACCAAAGGCACCAAGGCCAGCTGCGGCACGTTCATCAACCAGATTCCCCATTTGTTCCCCCTGGGGAGATCTTGCAGCCCATTCGTAATGCTTCTGCCGCTCACCACGGTAAACCGCCCGACTTCCCGGATGATGAAGAAGAGCGCTACAGCAACCAGGATAGACATCCAGAGCAATGAATATTCGTACCGTGCGGCGATGCGCGGTGTAAAAAGGATTTGTCCGGTGCCGATGGACGAAACCATCCAGATGATTCCCGGCCCGAGCATTTTGGCCTTTCCTTTGCCCGTCGGCGGGTCGTGCACGTCGTTGCGAAGTATGTTCTGCTGAGCGTATTGTCCTTTCATGTACAGGAAAGGATAACAGCACTGCCGCGTAAAGGTTTTGCTTTAGCGGCATCACGAAGATTCGGTCGGATTAACTCCCGCTGATGAGGAGCTGGTGACGGCTTCCGTAATGAATTTATCAGTTAAATGATTGGCGGTAAGCGAGCGGGGTCTGGTCGGTTTTGCTTTTGAACAGTTTGCTGAACGATTGCGGATATTCAAACCCCAGCTGATAGGCGATTTCGCTTACTGACAATTCGGTGGTCGTGAGAATGTCTTTGGCGTGTTCGATCAATTTGTTGTGGATCAGCTGCTGCGCGGTCTGTCCGGTGAGCCGCTTCAGGCAGTCGCTCAAGTATTTGGTGGATCGGTTCAATCTGGCCGCCAGGTAACTGGCGGTTGGCAATGTGCCATCAGTTGCATTGCTGAAATGGTCATCCAATATCCGCTCGACTTTACTCAGCAGCTCGTTGGCGTTTGTGCTTCTGGTAATGAATTGCCGGTGGTAAAAGCGGTTGCAATAGGTGAGAAGAAGTTCGATGCCCGCCAGCACGACTTCCCGGCTGAACTGATCGATGGGCAAGCGGTACTCTTTTTCAATCTGCCCGAAAATCGTCTCGATAGTTTGCTGTTCGTCTTCTGAGAGGATCAACGCCTCATTGACGTTGTAATCAAAAAAACCGTAAGACTTCATTTTGGTCGCTAAGGGATGCATCCGTAGAAAGTCCGGATGAATGGACAATTGCCATCCCGACGTGGCGAACGCGAAATCCTTGTCGATGATGTACACCTGCCGGGGAGCAAAGCAGGCTATCACACCTTCGTCAAAGTCGAACGGGGTTTGACCGTATTGCATTTTGCAGGGACATGCTTTCTTCATCGTTATTTGGTATAGCCCCGTCATCAGCCGGGTGCGGCGGTTGGTTTCAATCTTCCGCAAGTCTTCAAAACGGACGATGCTGAACAGCGGGTGCTTCGACTTGCTGATACCGGAGAGTTGGTGAAGCTGGTTGATTGATTGGAGGTGTAAGGTATCCATGGGGCGAGTATTTTTTACAGGCGCTGAGCGCATCAAAGTTATATATTATTTTCCCGTTCTTTTGCGATACGATCTGGCGAAGCCCCTTGCGACGATCGCATTAGGCAGCAGTGCCGAAAGGTTGGCGGCAAGGCGATTCATCCTGCCGGATACGATGACGTGCTTTTTTCGATCCAATGCCCGGATCGCCTCGTCGGCCACTTGTTCCGGCGTTTGCGTCGTGCTGCTGTATTCGATGTTCAATCCTTTGCTCTTCTCGTTGTTTTCGATGCCTGCCGCTCGATTGAAATTGGTCCGGGTCAGTCCAGGGCATAGCAGCATCACGTGGATGCCGTATGGCTTGCACTCTTCCGTGATGGCTTGGGTAAACGAACGTACGAAGGCCTTGCTTGCGGCATACGTGGCCATGTAGGGAAATGGGATAAATGCCGCCATGGACGCCACGTTGATGATGGTTCCGCTACCGCGCGCTTGCATCGGCAGTAGGAAGAGGTGCGTCATCGCGACCAGCGACGCGTTGTTCAACTGCAACAAGGCAAGTTCGTCCTTTAATAGAAGTTCGGAAAACGCTCCCCCCGAACCAATGCCGGCATTGTTGATCAGCATGTCTACTTCGAGGCCCCGTGCCTGAGCCTCCTCAAATACCTGTTGTGGTGCTCCTGCTTTTGAGAGGTCGGCAGCAATGTATTGGGCCGATATTCCGTACGCTTGGGCAAACTGCCTGCATTGCTGTTCGAGCTTTCCGGCATTCCGGGCTACAAGCAACAGGTTGTGTTTCCGTGCAGCCAGTCTGCTGGCCAATGCTTCGCCGATTCCACCCGAAGCACCTGTAATCAATGTGACGTTCATCTTTTGAGTGCGTTAAAAACCATTGTTGCAAAGTTGCGTTGCCCCCATGGTATAAACGTATTCAAAAGTCGGTTGTTTGTATCCAGAAGTCTGGTATGCTTTCGGATAGCCGTCAAAACGCCATGCCTTACTCATCCCTCAGACTATCCACCGGATTGGCTACAGCCGCCCGGATGGCCTGCCGGCGGATCTTCGTTTACAAAAAGGTAAAATTATATACCTTTATTCCATCAATTACTCATCCCGAAGCGAGTCAACAGGATTGGCCCGTGCGGCTTTCAATGCCTGGAATCCCACGGTGGCCAATGCGATGCCGAATGTCACAACGGCCGCCGATACGAACACCCACCAGTCTAGCGTAGTTTTGTAAGCAAAGTCTTGCAGCCATTGGCTCATCGCCAGGTAGCTGAGGGGGATAACGATGCACGTGGCGATGAGTACCGGCCGTAGCAGTCCCTTGGTAAGCAACACGACAATGCCGCTTGCCGATGAGCCCAGTACCTTCCTCACGCCGATTTCCTTGAAACGTTTCACGGCAGTGAAGGAAGCCAGCCCAAACAGCCCTAGGCAGGCTATGAAAATTGCCAAGCCCGCAAAAATGGTCAGTAGCCGTTGTTGCCTCAGGTCGTTCCTGTACAGCTCGTCGAACTGCTGGTCGAGAAATTCGTATACAAAGGGGTATCCCGGCGCAGCGCGTTCATACGCCTCCTTAATCGTAGCCAAGTTTTGCGCGATGTTCCCTCGGGTCGTCTTGACCAGCGCCACGCGATGATCGGGCATAGGAGCAATGACCAGCGGTTCGATGTTTTCTTTGAGCGACAGGAAGTTGAAGTCTTCCACCACGCCCACTACCTGTCTGCGTTCACTGTCACGTACGGTATTCCTCATCCATTTGCCGAGGGCTTGTTCCGGGGTCCATCCTAAACTCGCAGCAGCCGTACGGTTGATCAGCACGGCTGCGGTGCTGTCCGTAGCGTATTCGGGAGAAAAATCCCGGCCGGCGATGACGGTCAAGTCCAGTGTTTCCACAAATTCGAAATCAGTGAATTCGGATCGGCTGTGCCATTTTTCGGCCCGGCCCTCCACTTCAAACATCTGCCCATCGAAATAGCCACCGGGTTCACCAGACATGAGGGAAACCGAAGTCACCGAGCTTGCTCTTTCAAGGGTGTTTTTGAATAGGTTCCGGTTTCTATAAAAGTCGTCATTGTCGATGCGCAGGATAACGGTTTGCTCAGCATGATAGCCGAGCTCTTTGTTTTTGATATAGTGCAGTTGCTTCGCGATAACAAGGGTGCCGATGATGAGGAAAATCGAGATAGAGAACTGGAATATAACCAATCCCTCCCGGAATACCACACCGCTCTTTCCGACGCGCAGTTTGCCTTTGAGCGCCTGTATGGGCGAAAAAGAGGAAAGAAAAAAGGCAGGATAGCCACCGGCCAGGAGGCCGACAACGAACACTACGCCGATAAGAAACGTCCAAATAGGCCAAGATGCCCACTGAACGGTCAGCGGATAGCCCAGCAGCAGGTTATAGCCAGGCATCAACAGCCATAGCAAAACCACCGACAGTACGCAAGAAATGAGGGTCAGGAATACCGATTCCCCGATAAATTGCCAAGCGAGCCCGTTGCGCATAGCCCCCAACACTTTCCGTAGGCCAACTTCCTTGGACCGATCGACTGACCGAACGACGGAAAGGTTTACGTAATTAATGCAACCGATCAGCAAAATCAAGAGGGCGACGGAAATGAAGATGTAAACCACCGTTTTGTCGCCATGCTTTGCTTCGTCAAAAGTGGAACGTTCAAAATAAACATCCTTCAGCGGTGTAAGCGAAAGCGAAAACCGATAACCGTATTCCCGCATGTTTTCTCCCATGTATTTCTCCATGAACTGAGGGAACCGGCTTTCGAGTTGGGCTTCCGTGGCCCCTGGTGCAAGCCTTATGTATGTATACAGCCCGTTGTTGATCCACACGTTCATGACGCCCGCATCATGGTAATTTGCCAAAGGAACAAGGAGGTCGAATTCGAGATGCGAATTGGACGGCACATCTCCGGCAACGGCGGTGACCGTCAGCGGGAGGGACTTGTCGAGCTCAATCAACTGGCCCATTGCCTCATCCGCGCTTCCGAAATACTTCTTGGCCGTGCTTTCTGTGAGTACGACGCTGGAGGGGTTACTGAGGGCCGTCGCTGCATCGCCCAGTATCAGCGGGAAAGAAAACAGGTTGAAAAAATTGGAATCGACACCGTAGATCCGCCGCTCCCGGAACGAGCGGTCATCAATGGTGACCAGGCCTTTTGTTGGGGCCACCCGCACAGCTTCTTCGATTTCATCGCCGAAATCATTCAGCAAAGCCGGCGCATACGGCCCCGAAAGGTAAGCCACGCTCGTTTCGCGTCCGTCCATCGCCATCCCTCGCATTACGCGGTAAATCCGGTCATTATTGGCGTGGAACCGGTCTACACTGAATTCGTTTACGATATAAACGAAAATCATCAGGCACACGGTAATGCCGATGGTCAGGCCGAGAATGTTGATGAAAGAAAATCCTTTTTTCTTCATCAAATTGCGCCAAGTGATTTTTAGATAAGTCGTTATCATTTCTTTTGTTTCAATGTCATCAATCCTTTATCTTCGTCTTTTTTCTCTGCACCAAGCTCAACTTTTCCTTTCCCTCTACGCTTTTAAGCCCGTTGCAGCCAAGGCCTAGGAGACGTTAGCGAAGCGCCACCGATCCAGTCGTGGCTGCAATGGGCTTAAAACACTATTCATCCCTCAGACTATCCACCGGATTGGCTACAGCCGCTTGGATGGCCTGCCAGCTAATCGTAAACAAGGCAATGCCTACAGCCAGTATCCCTGCGATGCCAAACATCCACCACTCGATGTCTATGCGGTAGACAAAATCTTCCAGCCAATTATTCATCGCCCACCACGCGATGGGCGAAGCAATGACCACGGCTATCAGCACGAGTTTGACAAAGTCTTTTGACAGTAGACCCACAATGCCTGACACCGATGCACCCAGCACCTTGCGGATGCCAATTTCCTTGGTGCGTGTTTCCGCAATGTAGGATGAAAGACCTAATAGGCCCAAACAGGAAATCGAAATAGCCAGTAATGAAAAGATAAAAGACAACGACGCCATCTGTTCCTGATCCTTGAATTTCTCGGCATACCGCTGATCGACAAAATGGTAGCTGAAAGGATACGCCGGATTGAATCTTTTCAAGATACCTTCGATGGTTTGAAGGTTCTCTTGCATGGAGCGATGCTCATCTGTGCGAACAACCATGTTGAGCATCCAGTTTTTAGAAGCAGACACCAACAAGGGCGTCACATCGCGGTAAGGAGAGCCACTGATGAAATCATTGAATACGCCTACAATGGTATGGCTGGTGTTACCCCATTTTAGGTATTTCCCAATGGGATTTTCAAGCCCCATGGTCCTAATGGCAGCTTCGTTTAGCATCACGGAACTGCTATCTGCCGGTAAACGGGCAAGGTCCAGATCGCGGCCATCGACGAGCGTCAAACCTAAGGTTTTAACGAAGTCGCTTTCGGCGCGGAAAAGCTCAAAGGACATGTTTTTTTCCTGTTCGGGCGTGGCGCCTTCCCATGAAAAACTACCGCTGGAGGACGACGCATTCATCGTGATTGACCATCCCGTGCGTGTCACTCCTGTGGCAGCCCCGCTACGCAGCAGTTCAACTTTTATCGCTTCGTAGTTCTTAAGGGCGTCCCCTTCTATCGGGATTTCGAGCAGTTGGGACGTCGTATAACCAACATTGCGCTCACTGGCGTGGCGGATTTGAAGGCGTATGATCAGCGTGGCCACAATCAGTACTACAGCGATACCAAACTGCAGGACCACCAATAACTCACGCAGATTCAGTATGTAGTTGTTCTTTTTTGCAATACCCTTTAACGTTTTGATCGGCTGGAATGATGAGAGGAAGCATGCGGGATAAATCCCAGCCAACAATCCCGTGCCAAGGACAAAACCCAGCAGGCTTAACCATAGGAATGGGCTGGCACCCGCGAAAGAAAGCGGTTTGTCCAATAGCTGGTTGAACAGTGGTATTGCCATAAAAGCAAATACAACGGCAAGTATTCCGGCTATGATGGCGATCATGACGGATTCCGTCAGAAACTGTCCGATAAGGTTGATTTTTCCGGCTCCCACGACCTTGCGTACGCCAACCTCTTTGGCTCTTTTCTGGCTTCTCGCTGTACTTAGATTGACGAAGTTAATGCAGGCGATAAGCAATATCAACAAACCTATTGCTACGACCAGGCGGACTTCTTCGATTTTCCCGCCAACCGGAACACCATTCTCAAAGCGGGAATAAAGATGCATCTTGGACATCGGATAAAGGAATATGGAACTGAACTCCCGATCCGGTGCATGCTTACGGACAAGCGGCGCTATCTTGTCGTTGAAAGCGTCTGCATCCGTGCCAGCACGCAATCGTATGTACGTGTAGTATGTATTTGTATTCCAGTTGTTTCGGTATATGTTTGTCTTCTCGAGGGGTATCAGGTAGGTGAAATCGAAATCGGTATGGCTAGGGAGATCTTGAAGCACAGCGGTAACTTTATAAGGCTCTTCGTCATCCAGCCTTACGACTTTTTCAAGTGGGTCATCATCGCCGAATAAGCTTTTAGCCAGTTGCTGTGTCAGGACAATGCTATTTTGGCCATCCAACGCGTTTATCACCGTGCCACTGGCCAACGGAAAACCAAATAGCTGCAAAAAGGAAGGATCGACCTCATTTCCTTTGGATTTGATGCGCTTATCGCCGTAGGCGAAAAGGCGGTCAGTGGACCAATACATGCGTGCGGCGTATTCCACTTCGGGATATTCTTCTTTTAACGCAACAGCAGCAGGTCCGGCTGTAACGTCATAAACACTTACATTTCCCTCTTCCGCATAGCGATTCCACAGTTTATAGATGTCGCTCTTATGTGGATAAAAGTTGTCATATTGCAGCTGGTTCTGCACCCATAGCGTGATGATGAGTACGGCCGCCATGCCGATTGCCAGTCCGACAATATTGGTGGCGGAATAGCGCTTGTTTTTCCAAAGATTTCGCCACGCAGTTTTAAAATAGTTCTTTATCATTTTTTTCTTTCGCTTTGTACCTTACTGCCGAAAAACACTTCACTGACATTACTCGTTCCAAACTCCTCCTTCCATCCCCGCTGTTTTTACCCGTTGCAGCAAGGGCCTGGGAGAGTTAGTGGAAGCGCCACTGATCCCGTCGTTCCCTTTCCCTCTACGGTTTTAAGCCCATTGCAGCCAGGGCCCGGGAGAGTTAGCGAAGCGCCACGGATCCAGTCGTGGCTGCAATGTGCTTAAAACACTATTCATCCCTCAGACTATCCACCGGATTCGAGGTTGCAGCCTGCACCGCCTGCCAGCTAATCGTAAACAAGGCAATGCCCACAGCCAGTATCCCTGCGATGCCAAACATCCACCAGGCGATGTCGATCCGATAGGCAAAATCCTCCAGCCAATTGTTCATGGCCCACCACGCGATGGGCGAAGCAATGATCACGGCTATCAATACCAGCTTGACGAAGTCCTTGGACAGCAGTGCCACGATGCCCGACACCGATGCACCCAGTACCTTACGGATGCCGATCTCCTTCCGCTTCTGTTGCACGGTATAGGCAGAAAGCCCAAACAGCCCCAAGCAGGCCAATAAAATCGTAATGAGGGCAAACGTTTGGAAAACCTTGCCAATACGCAGTTCGCTTGCGTAAAGATTGGTGTACGCCTCGTCCATAAACTGATAGCTAAATGGCCGGTGTGGAGCAAGCTCGCGCCACTTGGCTTCCAAAAACGAAAGGGTACCTGCCAGGTTGTTGCCCGCGGTCTTAATGATCAGCGTATTGGACCAGCCGCCGGGAAACAACACCAACGGTTCAATGGGTGTATGCAACGAAGCAAAATGGAAATCCCGTACCACGCCCTTTACTTCCCCCGGTCGGGACGGATCGAGGAAAAGCCGCTTACCGATGGCTTCTTCTGCCGACCAGCCCATTTGCCGGGCGGCCGATTCATTGAGGATGTAATGGAAATAACTTTTGGAATCATCCTTCGGAGCGGCGTCTTTTATATCCTGCATGGTAAGGTCTTCCCCGGCTATCAGCTCCAGGCCGGTGGCCCGTATGTATTCCTCGTCAATTGGGTTGGCCGTTACGGCGACGGCCTGCTCAGGCGTCATGTTGCCGCTGTACATGGAATAACCTCCGCGAATGTTGACCGGTGTTTCGTAAGCAAACGAAGTGGCCAGCACATTGGGATGCTGTTTGAGCTCGGCCTTGACCAACTCCATTTTCTCCAGTATTTTCTGGTCAGCGCGCAGGATGACGACATGCTCGCGGTCATAGCCAAGTTTTTTCTGTTGAATATACTGCAGCTGTCCCTGCATGATGAGGGTGGCAATAATCAGGAATACCGAAATCACAAACTGGAAGACAATCAACGACTGCTTGAGCCACACACCTGAGCCGGTACGGTGGAATGCACCCTTCAGCACCCGGATGGATTGGAAGCCGGAAAGCACGAATGCCGGATAGCTTCCCGCCAAGA
Organism: Parapedobacter sp. ISTM3; assembly: GCF_016533505.1. Classification (NCBI taxonomy): domain Bacteria; kingdom Pseudomonadati; phylum Bacteroidota; class Sphingobacteriia; order Sphingobacteriales; family Sphingobacteriaceae; genus Parapedobacter; species Parapedobacter sp. ISTM3. The sequence continues at coordinate 169,961 of NZ_JAENGN010000010.1, forward strand.
GCGAAATGCAAAGCACCATGGCCACCATGCTCGCTATGATCGCAGGCTGGAACAATGCGGTAAACGCGAGGCTTCTGTCAGCAAGCGCATTGAATGCCGGTAAAGCCAGTCCTACGACGCCGATGCTCAGCAGCAATGCCAGGGTTGTCAGTAAGGCAGACTCTCCGATAAATTGCCCGAACAGCTGGTGTCGGTAAGCTCCGGCTACTTTACGTATACCGACCTCCTTCGCCCGTTCCAGCGAACGTGCTGTGCTCAGGTTGATGTAGGTAAAGCAGGCAATCAATAAAATAAGCAATGCGACACCGCCGGCGATATACAAGTACATGATGTTGCTAGTGGGTTCAAAACCATCATGTGGCGAGTAGAGGTGGACTCGCGTATAAGGCTCCAGTTCGAAATTGAGGGAAACGCTTGCCTCGCTGGCCATCTCCTGTTTCATGAATGCACTGATCTTCTGCTGCAGCGGGGCGAAGGACGACGGGCCATTCAGGAGCAGGTAAGTGGTATAATTGGCATTCCAATACGTTTCCTCCTGCGCCGGGCCAAGGCTGGAAAAGGAGGCCAGAAAGTCAAACTTAATCTGCGAGTTAGAAGGGCAATCTTCGGCTACGCCCGAGACCAGGTAATCCATTTGGCTGGGGCCCACCTGAATAGTCTTTCCCACAGGATCCGCGTCTTTAAAATAGCGCTTGGCCGTAGCGGCTGAAAGCACCACCTTGTTCGGTGCATTCAGGACATCTTCGGGCGTCCCTTCCTTGAGCGGGAAGGACGAAAACACGGAAAAAAAGGTGGAATCGGCAAAAAGAAAGCGGGTTTCATTGTATAAATCATCGCTGACCTTGACCAGCGCGTTGCCGCCGGACATCCGGACACCGCTTTCCACTTCCGGAAATTGCCGTTTAAAGGCCGGTAACACCTTCGTACTGGTATAATTCCCCTTGCGTGGCTCGGTGTCGCCGATGCGGTATTCCATAATGACGCGGGCTATGCGGTCGCCATTCTCCTGAAATTTGTCGTAGCTCAACTCATGCTGGATGTAGAGCACCATGAGCAGGCAGCAGCTCATTCCTGTGATCAGCCCTACGAGATTGATGGTGGTGGCGCTTTTGTTTTTCCAAAGGTTGCGCCAAGCGATTTTGATGTAATTCTTTATCATTTTTAGCGGTCTGTTATCGTTAAAAATAGTTAATTTTTATCCTTCATCCTTGTCCCTTCTTCCTTGTTTTTGCTTGCTGCAGCCAGCGAAGCACTCGCTGTCACTCGTCACGCAGCGACTCCACCGGATTGGCCACCGCCGCCCGTATCGCTTGCCAGCTTACCGTGAGCAGCGCAATCGCCACCGCTGCCAGCCCGGCCACCGCAAACATCCACCACTGGATATCGATGCGGTAGGCAAAATCTTCCAGCCATTTGTTCATCGCCCACCAGGCGATTGGGGAGGCGATGGCAATAGCGATAAACACCAGCTTGACAAAATCTTTCGATAGCAGGCCAACGATACCCGTTACGGTAGCTCCCAGCACCTTGCGGATACCGATTTCCTTGGTGCGCTGGAAGGCGGTAAGCGTAGCGAGGCCGAACAGGCCAAGGCAGCTGACAAGGACGGTGACGCCTGTGGCCAGTCTGACGAGTTTAGCCATCCGGTATTCGGACTCATACAGCCCCTTTATCCGTTCATCGTTGAATCGGTAGTCAAAAGGTGCATTGGGGTAGATGGTTTTCCATTCCTGTTCCATTACGGCGAAAGCCTTTTTCCATTGGGAGCGGTCAGCCGGAAGCTTTATATGGAACGTCTGGAGGTTACTTCTCCGGTTGGAGGTGACCAAGGCGATGGGTTCGATTTGTACATGGAGGTCCTTTTGGTGGAAATCGGCGATCACTCCCACGATGGGGTATTGTTTATTCTGCAGGGTTAGGATCTGGCCGACGGCAGCCTGCGGGGTTTTGAAACCGAATGCCTTGCGGGCGGCGTCATTGATGACGATATCCCGGAGCGTATCGGTCTGCTGGATGTTGGTGCCTGCCAGCAGTTCCATTTGATAAAGACCGAGGTAATCTGCATCGATGTACTTGCGGGGCATGTTCACCCGCACTTCACCCGTGTCGGCCGTATAACGAAGGTCTGTCCCAAAATGGTTGTTATTCAGCGGTTCATGGCCCAGGGCAATGCCCGCTATTTCGGGGCGTTGGGTAAGCGTTCGTTTATAAATGAACGGGTCGATATCCGCACCCTGATCCGAGCGATAGGGCATCGGGATATTTACCACGGCGTCGTGCGTGAAACCGAGATCTTTATCCAGTGTGTAATTGAGTTGCTGCCCGATGATGAGCGCGCTGACGATAAATGCCTGTGCGATGACAAACTGAAAGACAATGAGTGCTTTCCTGAAGTTAAGTCGCGCGCCGACGATCATCTTTCCTCCCTGCCCTTTCAGCACTTTTACGGTTTGTACTTTCGTGATGAGCCAGGCAGGGTAAAGGCCGGCTGCAAGGGTGATGGCGGCAAGCAGCGTGAGCAGGAATAGCGCTAATCCGGTGTGGTTCTTGAAATCCCCCAGGCCTTCCGGAATAAATTCAGGAAAGACAGCCATGAACAAACTGGTGAGCGGGATGGCCAACAGCAGGGCAACAACGGCGATAGCGGATGTTTCTACAAGGAAATTGCCAATAAGTGCGCGCGGTGTGCCGCCGAGCGTCTTGCGGATGCCGATTTCCCGGGCGCGCTGCGGCATCTGAGCCGTGCTCAGGTTGACGTAATTGATGCAGGCCAGCACCAATAGGAAGAAACTGATCCCCATCAACCCATAAAGCGTGTTCATGCTGGCCGACCGGGAGCCTGTGGCATACTCGGCAGCAAAGTGCTTCTCGGTGAGCGGGACGGCATCAAACCACGCCTCAAACCCATACTCCCTTTGTGCTTCCCCTGCAAATTCCAGCCGTGTTTCCGTGGCGAAATCCACAATCGGACGAATGGATCCTCCTTGAACCACCTTGACGAAGACGATGTGGTCGGAGTTTGACCCTATCCAATTATCAGACGTCCATTCGGTGGCGGGTACCGCGATAAACTCCTTTTCCTCAAAACTGCTTGGGTAGTCCAGATCGGCTATCACGCCCGTTATCGTGCGCACTACGGTATCGTACATCAGCGTTTTGCCGATGATGTTTTCAGGCTTTAGGCCGGGAAAATATTCCGTGGCGCGCGATTCGGTGAGGACCACCTTATCCGGCGCATCGAGGGCGGTCAGCTTGCTGCCCGCCAGCCAGCGGTGCGGTACCAGATCGAAATAGCTGGATTGTGTGGCCACGACTTGTGGGCCTTCCACTTTTTTCTCCGGCAGGCCTTCCATAGCCGGTACGGTAAGCGTTTCGATGTATTGATTGTATATCGGTACCACCAACTCAACGCCCGAAATCCCTTCGGTTAACGTTGGAGCCAAAGGCAGCGGAACGCCGCCGAAGCCACTTTCTTGCCCATCCGCCTTGAAGCGCCCCACGATTTGATAGACACGCTCCGCATCGGGATGCGCTTTATCAAAGCTCAATTCGTAATCCACCATGCGGTACACAATCCAGCATGCGCTGATGCCGATGGCGAGGCCCAACACATTCAATACCGTGAAGAGGCGATTGCGCCAAAGGTGGCGGAGGGTGGTTTTAAGGTAATTTTTTATCATTTTTCCCTTTCGCTTTATGTAATAGGCTTTAGGCTTACTGCCTATCGAAGACAAATTATTTATTCTCCATACCGCAAACAGTTATTGCGCCAAACTTATACCGGTTTGATTATAAGTTGGTTGTGCCGAAGTCAGCCTTGGTGGGTGTTCGATATCGAACACCTATTGTCCAGTTGCGGACAGCGGCACCTCTTACCCACCACTCATCATTCGCTCCTCAAGCTTGCTACCGGATTGGCCACAGCGGCCCGAACCGATCGGTATGCTACGGTCAGCGCTGCAATGGCCAACGTGATGCCGATGGCGGTAAAAAAGATACCCGGCCCGACGGTTATCCGGTAGGAGAAGTCCGCTAAATACCTATCCATGCCCAACCAAGCTATCGGCGCGGCTATAACGAAAGCAATCACCAACAGCTTGGCAAACTCACGGCCGAAGAGCCAGAGAATCTGCGGCACTGTGGCACCCAGTACTTTCCGGACACCGATTTCTTTGGTTTTATGCAACGCCATGAATGCTATTAATCCATATAATCCGAGGCAACCGATTAAGATAGCCACAAGGGCGAAACCTTGGATGAGGTTGAGCATGATGTTGTCCAGTTCGTAAAATTCGGCAATGGATTCGTCGAGAAACCCATAAGAATATACATAGTCAGAGTACGTTTCTTTCCACAGCCGTTCAAATGCAGCCATGGAAGATGCCAGCTGCTGCCCGTGGAGTTTAATGGAACAATTGAAATAGTTGGTCGTTGACGGCATGATGCATATCGCGTCTTTCTCGCTGTGGAGCGAATAATTATGGAAATCCTTCACTACTCCCACGATCGTACCTTGGTTTTCATCGCCATTGACGGCGATGCGTTTGCCGATAACTTGCTCGGCCGAGGCGAGGTTGAGGTTTTTAACAAAGGTCTCGTTGACCAGAAACTCCTTAATGGTGTCGGACGGAAAGAAATTCCGGCCGGCTACCAGTGGGATGTTGAACGTGGATAGGTACCTGTCGTCGGCAAATTTCATATTGATGCTCCACCGTTCGGTGTCTGGCCGGTTGTCGTAGCGGATATCGGTGGAGTTGTTGGAGCCGGAAGCCGGAGGCTGAAAATTGAGCGATACATGTTTCACACCGTTGATAGCTGAAAGCCGATGCTGCAATGTCTTCATCTTCGCCGCATTTCCGGCGTCGGGTATGGGTAGGTTTACGATGGCCTCCTTATCAAATCCCAAATCGGTTTCCCGCGTGTAGCGGATTTGGCTGGCGATGATGAGTGTGCCGATAATCAGTACCTGGGAGATAGCAAATTGCCCGATGACCAGCACCCGCCGTAACGAGAATCCACCGATTTCGCGCTGGGTAATTTTGCTGCGCAAGGCCTGTACAGGTCTGAAGCCTGCCAAAACAAATCCCGGATAGGAGCCCGACAGGAAGACCACGAATACAGCAATAGTTGCCAGGAACAGCGGCAACTGCCAATTGCTGAACAGGCGCAATTGTACTTCGGTGCCAAGCAATCCATTGACGCCGGGCAGGATGGCAAGCGCCAAACCGTAAGCAAAGGCCAGCGCAATCAGCGTGATGATAGCCGTTTCGGCGATAAACTGCCAGAAAAGCTGCTTGCGGTTGCTTCCCAATACCTTGCGCACGCCGATTTCCTTGGCGCGGTTGATAGCCTGGGCAGTGGCTAAATTGGTAAAGTTGATGGCCGCGGTCACGATGAGGAACAAGCCGATGATAAGCAATGCCCATAGGTAGTTTTTATTGACATAACCATCGAAATCTGGATTGAAATGAATGTCGCTTAAGGGTTGTAACTTAAATTGCCAGATGTCTTTATCCCGGCCCTCATAAATGCGGTGTGAAAGCCCGGTCAACGCTTTGGTGACCTGTTCTGCGGTTACGCCATCTTTTAATCGGGTATAGCATTTGGAACCTGAATAGACACCCAGCCAATTGGTGTCCATACCATCACTGAGCAACTCATGGTACGATGCAAAGATTTCCTGATTGAGGTCCGTATTGACCGGGAAATCCCGAAGGACACCTTTCACCACATAGTCGGTCCGGTTGTTGATTCGTAGTGTTTTGCCTATGGGATCGGCCTCGTCAAAATATTTTTTTGCTATTCGCTCGGTGAGAACAATCTCGTTGGGCTGCCGGAGGATTGTGCTGCTGTCGCCGCGCAACAACGGGAAGTTAAAGATGGCAAAAAATTCCGGCTCGGTATAGGCGACGCCGGTTTCTTCAACGAACCGTTTTTCATCACCTGCCTCCGGCACGGCAACCATCACGCGGCGGTAATCGACCTTCCGTGCGGTGTATTCGGAGAAGCTGAAATCCTCGCGGTAGGCCTTACCCAATGGCCGCGGCACCCCAGCCGAGCGGTTTATACCATCGTCATGCCATTCCGTGACCAGGCGGAAAATGCGATCCGGCTGCGAATGAAAGTTGTCGAAACTGAAATGGTAGCTTATCATCACGAAAATAAGCAGGGCACTGGCGATGCCCAACGAAAGACCAAGCACATTGATTGATGCGTAGGACTTATTGCGCTTAATGTTGCGCCAAGCGATTTTAAAATGGTTCTTTATCATTTTTTCAGTGTTCTGTTATTGGTCGTTATTACCGATCAATCTTTATAAATGTACCTACCTCTTTATCCATGTTCCTTTATCTCATCGCTGTCTACTGTCGTCACTCACCCCCCACAACTTCCTTTCATCGCCGCTGTTTTATGCCGTTGCAGCGAGTATCTGCGAGACGTCAGCGGATTCTGCCGGATCCCTTCCTCCGCCTCCACGGTTTTATGCCCGCTGCAGCCAGGGCCTAGGAGACGTCAGCGGAGCCTGCCGGATCCCTTCCTCCGCCTCCACGGTTTTATGCCCGTTGCAGCCAGGGCCTAGGAGACGTCAGCGGAGCCTGCCGGATCCCTTCCTCCGCCTCCACGGTTTTATGCCCATTGCAGCCAGGGCCTAGGAGACGTCAGCGGAGCGCCACGGATCCAGTCATGGCTGCAATGGGCATAAAAACACCACTCACCACTCACCATCACTCGTCGCGCAGCGAATCAACCGGGTTTGCTACTGCCGCCCGTATGGCTTGCCCACTTACAGTAAGCAGGGCGAAAATGATGGCAGCCAACCCTGCTCCGGCGAACATCCACCACTGGAGGTCGATATGGTAAGCGAAATTCTCCAGCCAATTATTCATGGCCCACCATGCAATTGGTGATGCGATGACGATGGCAATCAATACGAGTTTTACGACATCTCCGGATAGAAGACGCACAATGCCCGTTACCGTTGCACCTAACACCTTGCGGATGCCGATTTCCTTCGTCCGTACGTTGACTGTATACGTTGCCAGCCCCAGCAAGCCCAAGCAACTGATGAGTATGGAAAGCGACATCGCCCAGCCCAATAAACCTGCCGTGGCCTGTTCCCGCTCGTAAAACTGCGCAACCATATCATCAACGAATTGGTAGTTAAAGTCCTCGCCAGGGTAAGCTTGCCTGTAAGCCTTGTGGATTTGGGTCAGGGCTTCATGCCACGACTGGCCATCGCCGTTGGGTTTGAGTCTGACATGGAAAGTCGAACCGCTGTTTTTTTCAAACAGCAGCGGACCGATCATTGCCCGGGTGGATTGATGATGAAAATCTTTCATCACACCCACGATAGGTACCGGCTGTCCATTCCAGTTCAAGGATACACCCAACGCGGCTTCGGGGTGTTGGAAGCCGATCGTTTTTACAAACTGCTCGTTAACGAGCAGCTCCCTGGTGGAATCGCCGGGCAGTACATTACGGCCAGCAACCAGTTCAATCCGGTAAACATCGAGGTAATTTTCGTCGCCCCATCGAATCTGTGTGGTGGGCTTTAGCTCCTCTTTCCCGTTGTGGTAGGAAACGTTGGTAAACGACATCCCTTGATCGGCAGGCGCAAAAAAACCGGTACTCACCAGCTCAACGCCCGGGATGGATTGGATGGTGTGCAATAATGTGGTCCGTTTTTGCTCCTGCTCCCTCGGCGTGTCGAATTTGATCACGGCTTCCTTGTCGAATCCCATATCGGCCTGCAATGAATAATCGATTTGTTTGGTCACAACGACCGTGGCGAGGATAAAAAATTGAGCGACCACAAATTGAGATACGGTCAATATTCGGCGTATGGTGGCTTGCCGGGATTGTCCTGTTCGGGAAGACACCTGGTTTCTTAAGGTTGCCGTAGGCCGATAGCGGGAAAGTATCAGCGCCGGATAGCATCCTGACAGGACTCCCACGACTAAAACGAGCAGGGCAAGAAGCGCCAGATATCCCGGTTGCATCATAAAACCAGCATTTAACCCCGGAGGGACGAAGGCAGCAAACAAGCGGAGGATAAGCGGCACCAGCAGGATCGAGAATAAGGTGGAGATGACGGTTACCAGCACCGTCTCACCAAGAAATTGATAGATTAGCTGTGTTTTGGAACTGCCTAGTGTTTTACGGATACCGATTTCTTTGGCACGTTGCGAGGCTTGTGCGGTGGTCAGGTTGATGAAATTGATGCTCCCTAATAACAACAAGAAGGCCGCGGCGGTCATCAGCCCATATAAGGTGGATTTTTCGGCGATGCGCCCGCCGATATTTGGATAGCGAGGATTGAAGTGGACATCACGCAAGGGCTGGAGGGTAAGCGTGATGTCTCTTCCCGATACCGTATTATGGCTCCGATACAACGTGTTTAATTGCTTTTGGATAGCTATCGCCGTATGGCCTTCCTCCAGCTTGATGTACAGCTGTGAATACGCCATCCAGTCGTCCCACACTGCCATCATAAAGTTATCTTTTAATGGGGACGCCTCGATGGTCGCGACGGCAATAAATTCCTTGCCGGTGAAATCCGTGGGTTGGTCCAAATCACGGACAATACCGGATACGGTCACGGCCAGGTCGTTATACGTAAGCTGTCTGCCGATGGCTTCAGCGGGTGGCAATGTTGGAAAATAAAGGCGTGCGCGGCTTTCTGTCAAGACGACGGTATATGGCTGCCCGATGGCAGCTGAATGTTCACCGGCGATCCAATTGTAATCGAGCAACCGAAAGTAGTCGTTGTTGGTGAAAACAATCTGTTGCTGTTTTTTAAACTCCCCGGGCTTATCAGTTATGTCCTCGTCTACGCGTACATAGGCAGTCGCATCCCCTTGAAACTGGAATACAGGAACAGTTTGCTCGACGCCGGTGAGCTCGGTCGATATCGCGCTTCCCAAGGGTGCAGGCACGCCTACACTATGTCCTTCCACGCCATTGAAGTTGGCGTCGATCACCACGCGGTAAATCCGTTCCTTATACGGCAGGAACATATCGAAGCTGAATTCATAATAAACGATCAAGGAAATCACCAATGCCGCACTGATACCGATGGACAGCCCCAGCATGGTCAATAGCGAAAAGAATTTGTTGCGCCAAAGCTGGCGAAATGCGGTTTTGAAATAGTTCTTTATCATACTTTGAGTATTCTGTGATCGGTGGTCTGGCGTTACTGCTGATTAACCTACACAATGTACGTACCTCTTTATCCTTGTTTCTTTATCTTATCGCTATCTACTGCCGTCACTCGCCATCCATACCTTCCTTTCATCTCCGCTGTTTTATGCCGTTGCAGCGAGTATCTGGGAGACGTCAGCGGAGCCTGTCGGATCCCTTCCTCAGCCTCCACGGTTTTATGCCCGTTGCAGCGAGTACCTGGGAGACGTCAGCGGAGCCTGCCGGATCCCTTCTTCCGCCTCCACGGTTTTATGCCCGTTGCAGCCAGGGCCTAGGAGACGTTAGCAGAGCGCCACGGATCCAGCCATGGCTGCAATGGGCATAAAACACCACTCACCACTCACCACTCACCATCACTCGTCCCGCAACGAATCCACCGGATTGGTCAGTGCAGCCCTTATCGCCTGTCCGCTTACGGTGAGTAAGGCGATGAGCACCGCCACCAACCCAGCCGCAGCAAACATCCACCATTTGATTTCAATGCGGTAGGCAAAATCTTCCAGCCATTGGCTCATCGCCCACCATGCCACCGGAATAGCCAGGATGATGGCGATTCCAACCAATTTCAGAAAATCGAAGGAAAGCAAGCGGATTAATCCTGTCACAGAAGCCCCCAGTACCTTGCGGATGCCGATTTCCTTGGTGCGTTGTTCAGCCATAAATGCTGCGAGGCCAAATAAACCCAGGCAGGCAATAACGATGGCCATCCCTGCAAAAGCCAGGCTCAACTGGCCTACACGGCGTTCAGTCCGGTACATGTTGTCAAACGCGTCGTCCAGAAACTGGTAGGAGAAAGGAAACCCTGGCGCCATCTTATTCCAGGTGTCTTCCATCCGGCTGAGCAGCGTGGGAAGGTTGGCGGTCTCAACTTTGAATGCCGCTTGCGCAGGGTGATTAGCCAAGAAAAAGCCAAGTGGCGTCACGGGGTCGCGTAGCGATTCGAAATTAAAATCTTTCACCACGCCAATGATATCGTATGATTGTACATCACCGCCGAACGTGAAGTATATTTTCTTGCCGATGGCGTCATTGCCGTAGCCGAAATGTTTAGCTGCGGTTTCATTTAAGATGACAGCAGCAGAATCAGCAGGCCGGGCCGCAGAAAAGTTGCGTCCGGATACCAGCTCCAAACCGAATGTAGGCAGATACTGATCGTCTACACGCCAGGTTTGCATCGAAACCGAATTGGTAGCCGACATTACGGATTCGCTCGAAAACGAGTTGTCACTTCGGCTCGAACTGGAGACAGGTAGGTAGCCGCTGATGGTAGCCGCCTTGACACCCGGTAATTTTAAGATTTCTTCACGGAACGCTTTGGCTTGATTTCCAAGCACGTTGAAATCACCGATTACGACCATATTTTCACGGTCATAGCCCAGTTTTTTATGCTGGATATACCGTAGCTGTGCCGTGACGATCAATGTACCGACAATCAGCACAATGGATGTGGCAAACTGAAAAACCACCAAGCCGCTCCTTAATGGGCTTTTTCCGGATGAAACAATCGCACGGGATTTTAGTGCCCCGAGCGGATTGAACCGAGAGAGGTAGGCCGCAGGATAGTAGCCTGCCAATATCCCGACGAATAATGCTAACAGGATAATCAAAGGCAATGTCTTGATGGTCAAAAAATCGCTCGCCCTGAATGCTTTGCCCGATAATTCATTAAATAGGGGAGTAACCAGTATGACGATGCCTACCGCAATCAGCGTAGCCCCAAATGCCAGCAATAAGGATTCGGCTAAAAATTGCCCGGCTACACCGGCTCTTGACGACCCCAATATTTTGCGGACGCCCACATCCTTCGCCCGGTTGGCCGACCTGGCGGTGGACAAATTCATGAAGTTTATGCAGGCGATCAGCAGGATAAAAGCAGAGACCGCGCCGAAAATATACACATATTGCATACTACCGTTGGGACTGAGCTCTCCCATGAGATTCGAATGGAGATGAATATCAGTAATCGGTGTCACATCATAATAGAATACATTCCCCTGTTTCCTGAATTCTTCCATGCTGGATAACTCCATGAACTGTTTTGCCGCGGGAAGGCAATATTTCTGAACATAATGCGCCAAGTGCTCCTCCAAGACCGGGCGATCGGCCGCACTTCTCAACAACAAGTACGTGGTAAAATTATGCGAGAGAAAAGCTCCCCAGTCCCCGTATTCGGCATTTTCCATTGAAAACAGGAAATCATAGTTAAAATGACTGTTTCTCGGCATGTCTTCGATGACGCCGGTCACTTGGTATACCGTGCTTCCAGCATCATCGGTTTCCAAGGTTTTACCGACGACATCGACGGCGTTGAAGTAGCGTTTTGCCGCCGACCGGGTTAAGACTACGCTATTGGGAGCATCCAGTGCATGGGCGAGGTCTCCTTGCAATGCTTGATAGGAAAATAAACGGAAGAATGTAGAGTCGACATGTGCTACACGGGCCTCGTTGATCCAACGGTCGCCTTTCTTCATAAGTTTTGATCCCGATGAGTTGTAGAGCCGAGCAAAGGCTTCCACTTCTGGATATTCGTCGTGAAGAACTGGCCCCATCATGTCGCTTGTACGAGCCATTTCAAGCTTGCTCTCCCCGATTTTGATGTGCGTATTGGCCCGCACGATGCGATCCGCATGAGCATGGAAGCGGTCATAACTCAACTCGTCCAGTACATATCCGGCGATCAGCATAAATCCGGTTAAGCCGAGAGCGAGTCCGATAACGTTCAACGTAGTGAACATCCGGTTCTTTCTCAAGTTTCGCCAGGCGGTTTTGAAATAGTTCTTAATCATACTTTTGTATCATGTGTTTACCTTTTTTATTTTTGTTCTCACCCCTTATTGACCGCCCCACGCAGGTGCAGGTACCCGGTGTGTTAGTCCCTCGCAAGAAAACGTAGACATATTTTGCGCCAAAAATATAAGTTTCTGTATGTCAGTGTTTTATTGGGATTGTTGCTGTCAAGGTGTCCGATATCGGACACCTGCTGTTCAATAGCGGACAGGTGATGAGCAATAAAAAAGTTGCCCTATCTTTTAGCGCAACTTTAGACGATTAGACCGGTTACTGCCGAAGACGGATTGGTGGCATCATTTTACGGCTTCAGCGTAGCCTTAATAAAGGCTGCAGCTTGCAGGATAGCCGTCTGTACCGCAGGTATATCGGCAATGGGGTTGAGCAAGCCGTAATCGTGAATCAATCCGCCGTAGCGCGTCAATGTCACCGGTACGCCGGCTTCGTTTAACCTTCTGGCATAGGCTTCACCCTCGTCACGCAGGACATCGTTTTCAGCCGTCTGTATCAGTGCCGGGGGTAGTCCGCGCAGCTCTTCCAACGTGGCTTGCAGGGGGGAGGCATAGATTTCGGTACGTTTGGCCGTGTCGGGGAGGTAGTTATCCCAAAACCATTTCATCATGTTTCTGGTGAGGAACCGGCCTTCGGCATACCGGTGGTATGATTCGTTTTCAAAGTCGGCATCGGTCACCGGCCAGAGCAGCACCTGAAGTTTGATTTGTGGTCCATGTTGCTTTTTAGCCATCAGCGCCATGACGGCACTCATATTGCCGCCCACACTGTTGCCCACTACAGCGAGGTTTTTTCCGTCGACGCCGATTTCGCCTCCATGGTCCGCCACCCATTGCAATACGGCATAGATTTCATTGATGGCCATGGGATATTTGGCTTCAGGAGATGGTGAATAGTCAGGAAATACGGCTACCGCTCCACTATGGACCACCAGGTCGCGCACCAGCCGTCGGTGCGTAGGATAGTCGCCCAGTACCCAGCCGCCGCCGTGGATGAAAATGAAGACAGGAGCATTTTCCTTTGCACCATGGGGTTTGGCGATATGGATCGTTACCTCATGGCCGTTTTGAGAAATGGGGCGTTCGGATTCTTCGATGCCCGAATAATCAACCGTTACGGATTGCTGTGCGTCGGCCAATACCTGGCGAGCATCTTCAGGGCTGAGTTGTTCAATAGGTTTCCCGTCGCCTGAATTGAGTTCATTCAAGAATGATCGGACTTCCGTAAAAATCTGTGGATCTTGTTCGCCTTTGTAAGGTCTTTCTTGCGCTGTTGCTATTGTGCTCATGGCTAAAAAATTAATGAACAGTGATGTTAAATAAACGTGGAGTGTTTCACGTTGTTTGCGTTAAAATGGCGGAATAGCCTATGACGCAACCAACTGTGCCTGGAGAATGATTTGAAAGCTGAATGCCTGACTCACCGGACAGGTTTTTTCGGCATTTCTGGCAATTTCCTGAAATGCGGCTTCGCTGATTTTTGGGACATGGGCTTTCAGCTCCAGCAGCGATTGCGTGATTTTACCGTTGTCCAGCGTTACGGTAGCTGACGTGACCAGTTCTTCGGGAGGATAGCCGGCCTGTGTGAGATCCAGGCTGAGTTTCATGGTAAAACATCCGGCATGGGCCGCAGCCAGCAGCTCTTCGGGATTCGTGCCGACGCCATCGGCAAACCGACTGTTGAAGGAATAGGGCGTGCGGTTCAGCACGGTACTGGCGGATGTCAGGTGTCCGTTTCCTTCTTTGATAGTGCCGTTCCAAACGGCTTGTGCTTTGCGTTTCATAACTTGTTTCCTTTCTTTAATCGATGTTTGATTTTGATGGAACAAAGTTAGGGCAGTGTACGGGGCGGCGGAATATACAAAAGGCACTTCCAATTGTACATTTTTCCCTCACACAGACATTCTATTATTCGAGCAAGCTGATAGCCGATCAGGCGCCGAAGGGCAGGCGCGCAGCATGGAACTATGCTATCAATGCCGTGTATGTGATTGTGGTGATGGATGGTTTTTCCATGCCGGGTGGCAACCTACCCGTCACTCATCCCTCAAACTATCCACCGGATTGGCCACTGCTGCCCGGATGGCTTGCCTACTGACGGTAAGGACTGCGATAGCAAT